>JAJPEW010000209.1 GCA_021166755.1 Hydrogenophaga sp.
CAGTAGGCATGGGGCAAACGACAGTCAGGGCAGCGCCCGCCGGCGCCGCCGCGGGCGACGAAAGGTTTGGTGCTGGCGGCCAGTCGCTCGGCCCGCAAACGGGCCACGGCATGGCCTTCAGACTCAGGATTCATCCCCGGACTGTAGGCGATCAGCCCCGGGCACAACCCACCGGCAATAGACCCACCGCCATCAGGCCGATCGGTTCCCGGGACAATCCGGGGCTGACACCACGGAGTCCGAGTGAGCCATTCCGCCTGCAACCCACCCCTGTTCACCTTCGACAACACCTATGCCCGTGAGCTGGATGGCATGTCGGTGGCCTGGCAGCCGGCCCCGTCACCTGCCCCCGGATGGCTGCGTCTGAACCGTGCGTTGGCCGAGGAGCTGGGGCTGGACGCCAACGCACTGGACACCGAGGCAGGCTTGGCCGTATTCGCGGGCAATGCCGTGCCCGACGGCGCCCAACCCGTGGCACAGGCCTACGCCGGACACCAGTTTGGCGGGTTTTCGCCGCAACTCGGTGATGGCCGAGCGCTCCTGCTGGGCGAAGTCATCGACCGCCAGGGACAGCGCCGCGACATCGCCTTCAAGGGCTCGGGCCGCACGCCGTTCTCCCGCGGCGGTGACGGCAAGGCCGCCATCGGGCCGGTGCTGCGCGAGTACCTGATCAGCGAGGCCATGCAGGCCCTGGGCATTCCCACCACCCGCACACTGGCGGCCGTCTCCACCGGCGAGACCATCTACCGCGAACGCCCCTTGCCAGGCGCCATCCTCACCCGCGTGGCCGCCAGCCACGTGCGGGTGGGCACCTTCCAGTTCTTTGCGGCTCGGCGGGACACCGACCGTGTGCGGCGTCTGGCCGATTACGTGATCAACCGGCACGACCCGGATCTGGCCGGTCAGGACGGCCGCTGCCTGGCCCTGCTGGAGCGCGTGGCGGAACGTCAGGCCAGCCTGGTGGCGCGCTGGATGGGCGTGGGTTTCACCCACGGCGTGATGAACACCGACAACATGACGATCTCCGGCGAGACCATCGACTACGGCCCCTGCGCTTTCATGGAAGCCTACGATCCGGCCACAGTGTTCAGCTCGATTGACCGCCAGGGTCGTTACGCTTTTGGCAACCAGCCCGGCATTGCCCAGTGGAACCTGGCGCGGCTGGCGGAGACCCTGCTGCCGCTGATCGATGAAGACAGCGACCGCGCGGTGACCCTGGCCACCGAGGCGCTGGACCGCTTCCCTGACCTCTTCGATGGGCACTGGCTGGCGGTTCACCGCGGCAAGCTCGGCCTGAAGCCCCTGGCGGGTACCGATGAGCAAGACCGTGCGCTGATCAACGACTATCTGGAGTTGCTGCACACCCATCAGGTGGATTTCACCCTCGGCTTCCGTCGCCTGTCGGCGGTGCTCCGGGGGCAACCGCAGGCCTTGCAATCGCTCTTCGGCGACGGCCTGCCCGGGCTGTCGGCCTGGCTGGATCGCTGGCAAGCCCGCCTCCAGGCCCAAGGGGCAACGGCCATCGACATCCCGGCGCAGATGGATCGGACCAACCCAGTCTACATTCCCCGCAACCATCTGGTCGAGAACGCACTGGACGCCGCGACCGAATCCCGCGATCTGCGCCTGTTCGACCGCCTGCTGTCGGTCATCACCCGCCCCTGGGACGAGCGCCCAGAAGATGCCATGTGCGCACTGCCAGGCACCCCGGAACAGACCCAGGGCTTTCGCACCTTCTGCGGTACCTGAGGGCGCCCAAGTCCCCCAACCCTTGGCAGATGTGACCGATTGCAAGATCGGCGGTCAGTCATGACTGAACGGCCCTCCGCAAGCCGTGCCCACTAGACTCCGGGGTTGTTTCTTTCCAACCTCACAAGGATCACCATGAGCACACGCACCCGCCTTCTTCCCGCACTGGTCCTGACCGCTGCCTTCGGCGCCGTCGCTGGCACCGCGCAAGCACAAACGGTCTATGGCGAACTGGGCTACGCCGCCATGTCCACCCGGCTGTCGGTACCCCTGCTCGGCATCTCCGCCAAGGCCAGCCCGTCGATGGGTCGCGCCGTGCTGGGGGTGTCCCCGTTTGCCGGCCTGACCTTCGAGGCCTTGGCCGCCGGTCACCTCTCCGACGACCCGTTCCGCAGCGACAACAGCGAAATTCTGGGCGGTCGGGCCAAGATCAGCCAGATTCTGGGTGTGTACGTGGGTGGCCGTTTCGGCGTCGGCCCGGTCGAGCTGTTCGGGCGTGTCGGACAGGCCCGCAGCGAACTGCAGTTCAAGGGCCTGGGCAGTGCCGAAGATACCGACATCTCGTACGGCGGCGGGCTGCGCCTGATTCCCGGCAAGAACCTGACCTTCAGCGCCGACTACATGAACTACTACAACAAGGGCGGCGCCCGCATCGAGGGTTACACCCTGAGCATCGGCTACCGGTTCTGACGAAAACGCCACACCCGGGGTCTCTGGGTGGTCTGGGCGACAGCGGGCTCCGGTAGCATCACCGGACCCATTCACTGACCACCCACCCAATGCCCCGCCCGACCCTGCCGTTCTTCGTCCTGGCCGCTTCGCTGGCGGCACCCGCCCTCGCACAGACCGCGGCCAAGCCTTCAGAACCTGACCCGGTGTGGTCAGCGCGGTTGGAGAAATGCTGGCTGGAGCAATTGCGCCTGGCGCCGGCCGACACCACGCTGGCGCAGGTCCGGGCATCCTGTGAAACACTCGAGGCCGCAGCAGCCCCCGAGGAAGCCGTTGCCAAGGCGGAAGTCCCGGCAGGCACGCCACCCGAGGCGCCGCCGCCCACCCCTCAGGCCAGCGAGGGAGCCACCCGCCGTCTGTTCGGTGAATGGGCCTCTTTCGACAACCCCTACACCCTGACCCTGAACCGGCCCGCCTACTTCATCTTCGGCCGCCAGTTCACCAGTCCCCATCAGGCACCGTTCAGCGCGGCGCTGGGCAAGGATGCTCCGGTATTCGAAAACGTCGAGGCCAAGTTCCAGATCAGCCTGAAAGCCCCGCTGCTACTCAATGTGATGGGCGCCCCTGTGGATGTGATGGCCGGTTACACCAACCGATCCTTCTGGCAGATGTTCAACAAGGAGATCTCCTCGCCGTTCCGCGAAACCAACCACGAGCCGGAGATCTGGGCACGCTGGCGCACCGAGGTGCCCTTCATGGGCGGTCAGTTCCGGATGTTCAGCCTGGGGCTGAACCACCAGTCCAACGGCCAGACCGGCCCGCTCTCGCGCAGCTGGAACCGCGCGATCGCCGAAACCCTGTGGGAACGTCGCCCCTTCGCCCTGAACCTGCGGGTGTGGCACCGCCTGAGCGAGGAAGCCGCCAAGGACGACAATCCGGACATCATCGACTATCTCGGCCGCATGGAGCTGACCGCCATCTACAGCGCCGGTGAGCACGAGTTCAGCGCCATGCTGCGCCGCAACCTCAGCACCCACCGGGGGGCCTGGCAGGTGGACTGGAGCTTTCCCCTTTACAAGAACCTGCGCGGCTACGTCCAGTGGTTTGACGGCTATGGTGAAAGCCTGATCGACTACAACCACCGCACGCGCAGCCTGGGCGTCGGGGTCCAGCTGGGCGCCTGGCTGCTGTAGCGCATCGAATCACGGGTCAGCGGTGGCCCTGCGAGACAATCGGGGCCGCATGCGCACCGTCTCCGACTCCCTGCCGGGCATCGACCTGGCCAAAGCCCTGGCCTCCCAGGTCATCCTCTGGCACCACTTCGCCCTCTATGGACCGATGTCGGCCACAGTGGCTCCGCTGGCAGCCGATTTCTGGGACTGGGTGGCCGGCCCTCTGCGCTGGGCGGTGCAGGTGTTTCTGGTGACGGGGGGTTACCTGGCCGCCCGCAGCCTGCTGCCGGCCCCTTGGGCCCCCCGACCTGGCGGTGGCGCCGGACGCTGGCTGCAACGCTTGCACCAGCGCACCCTTCGGCTGGGGCAACCCTTCTGGCTGGCCATGCTGCTGGCGATTGCCGCCGCCGCATTGGCCAGGCAACTGATCAGCGACAGCGACACGCCGGCAGCGCCGACCCTGGCCCAGATGCTGGCGCACGCCGTGTTCCTGCAAGACATCGTCGGTCAACCCGCGCTCAGCGCCGGCGTCTGGTACGTGGCCATCGACTGGCAGTTGTACGCCTTGCTGGCCACGCTGGTGGCCTTGCTGGGCTCGGGCTGGCCTGGTGGGTGTCGTCGCAAACCCGCCGATGGCCCGGCACGCTGCTGATCGCCTTGCTGGTCGTGGCCGGACTGTTCATCGAATGGCGGCCGCGGCTGGCTCTGGCCGGACTGACGGCTGGCTGGCTGGCATTGGGGGGCGCGGCCTGGCCACTGGTCGGCATGCGCCTGCGAGGCGCGGTGGCCGCCCTGGCCCGCTGGTCTTACGCGGTCTTTCTGCTGCACTACCCGGTCGTGCTGGCGGTGGGTGCGCTGGTGGCCTGGTGGTGGCCCGGCCAGCTTGTGCCCGCCATCGCGGGTCTGCTGGCCAGCTGGGCCCTGAGCATTGCGCTGGGGGCCGGGTTGACAGAATGGCTGACTCCCCGCGAAACACCCAAGGGTAAACCCTGAATGCTCTTGAAAAGTGAGCGTTATTCCATCATTTGTGGGTAAATCGCCTCATTTCTGACAACCCGTTACCGATAAACACCCTACCAACGGCTAACATCGGTCACGAGTTCTTTTGGCCTACAGAAAAGCCACAAGCCTGCCTGCACGGCCCCTCCATTTCATGCGCTACAAGCTCCTCACCGCTGAACAGTATGCCCACCGGCTGCGCCTCCTGATCGCTGAATCAGGCACCTTGCATCGCCGCGTCCGGCGTCTGAACGACGGCCGCGTCGTGATCGGGTGGGGCTACGGGTTTCACCGGGCCAACAATGAACAGATCTGGCGGGATGCCGGCATCGATCTGACCACCCAAGGCTGGGAGCAGGTCCGCGCCATCGATGCGGCGAAACCCGCCGAAAGGCCGGCGGTGGCCCTCGCCCTGGACAAGGTGCTGACCGAGGCCGAGGCCAACCGGCTGCTGGTGGCCGCCACCCGCGATCACGAGGTCCACGCCAATCGCCTGGACATGCCCCGTTCGGACGAGAAACTGGCCATCGTGTCGCTGACCTTCGGCCGTGGCACGCAGGCGCTGACGGCCCATCACCCGCTGCTGGAAGCCGTGGCCCGGGGAGACCGCGCCGAGGCGTGGTTCCAGTTGCGCTACAACTGTTGGGGCAACGCGTCCGATCTGGAGGCCGGGCTGCGCAAGCGCCGCCTGGTCGAATCCCTGGTGTTCGGCCTGTACGACGACGCCACGCAGGTGCCGCTGGAAGAGGCGCGCCACGTTCAGCAGGTGATCGAACGCCACCGCGACGACATCAACCGCATCGAGCAGCGCTTTGGCCAGACCCTGGGCGGCATTGAAGGTCAGCGTGACCTGATCGCCCAGGCCAACCGCGACTACCCGGGTATTGTCAGCACCTGGGGGGAAGTGCCCACCATCCGCGAAGCCATAGACCCGGCCCTGCGGGTTCTGCACGCCCATGGCGAACCGCTGCACGGCCAGCGTCCCCCGGCTGAACCGGCGGCCAACGGCCAGCTTCGCGGCCCATTGGTCGCCTGATCAGCGCAGCCACTCAGCCATCTCGGCCATCGACGGGCGATGGTCGGGGTTGTCCACAAGGCAGGCATCCCTAAGTGATGCCATCTGGGCCAGCCAGGACGGATCGGCGTCCCTGCAGCGCTCGATCATCTCTTCCATCAGGCAGCCAAAGGCCCTGACATCCAGGGCCAGCAGAGACCGCACCAGCGCCGGCTCGTCCTGCGGCAGCAAGCTGGCCGCACCGAAGTCACCCAGCCTGGCCTGACCGGTGGCTGGCTGCCAGAGAATGTTGTGACCGTAGAAGTCGCCATGCATGATCCCTCGGTCGTGCAGCTGTGCCAGCGCCGAGGCCATGTCCGACAGAAGCTGCCGAACCGGGCCGGACCCGATGACCCACCCCTCGGGATACACGTCACGCGTGCAGCTGTCCATGCTGGGCGGGCCGGCCAGGTTCACATACCCCTGTGGGAGCAGCGGCATCAGCAGCCCCTGCACACCCTGTGGATGACCACCAAGCACCGCGACGGGCGTCGTCAGGGCCGGGTGTTCACCCGCACACAGGCAGGCCGTCAGTTCGTCCTGCGGCAACCCGTCGCTGGTCACGGCGCCCTTGAACAGCTTGAGCGCCAGTTCATCCCCGGCCATGGGACCATCGGCACACCGCACCCGGTAGATGTCGCCCGAGGCACCACCGCCCAGACGGTCACCCATCGTCAGAGCTGACCAGGCGACCACCGGCAGGGGAGCCGGCGACGGACGGTGCCAGGGCAGC
>JAJPEW010000238.1 GCA_021166755.1 Hydrogenophaga sp.
GTTGGGGTAGCGCTTGTGACGCAGTGTGTCGCGGTCCACCTCCACCCAGCCATCGGCAGCAAACGGCCCTTCGGTCCAGGGCAGAGGGCTGTTGCGAACCACTTCCGGCGCGCGCATCGGCGGCACCACGTTGATGAAGTCGTAGCCTTGCTCGGCGGTTCCGGTGGGGGTCTTGTAGGTGGCCACGCGCTTGTCCAGGTCGATGGACTGCAGCACGTGTTCGTGGTTGACCTTGACGCCGCGGTCCTGGAACAGCATGCGCACCTTCTCGGCGACGATCGGCACCCCGAACAGCGATTTGCTCTGGGCCATGTAGATCAGCTCGGCCTTGCTGCGGTTGTTGCGCCGGCGAAGGTGGTCGTCGGTGATGAAGGTGTATTTCAGGGGGGCACCGGCGCACTTCATCTCGCCGGCCGGCCGTCCGAACAGGGCCACCCCCCCTTTGTCCGCAAAGCCACTCATGGCCTGCCACGTGGCCGATGCCGCCTGGGGGCTGTGGTAGATGCTGCCCAGACCGTTCTGGCCAATGCGGGCGGTGTCCATGCCCTGGATGCCACCGTAGTTGAGCTCCAGACCGGTGGCCACAATCAGGAAGTCGTAGGGCAGCGATTTGCCGCCCGCGGTGACCACCTTTCTGCCCTCCGGGTCGATCTCGGCGACCTTGTCGGCCACCCATTCGACCCCCTTGGGCACATAGTCACCTGTGCCCGATACCACGTAGTTCTGGGGCTTGATGCCGGCCGCCACCAGGGTGAATCCCGGCTGGTAATAGTGTTCCTTTCGGGCATCCACGATGGTGATGCTGGCGCCCTCCAGCAGCGTGGACAGGCGGGAGGCTGCGGTCAGCCCGGCAGCGCCGCCGCCCGCAATCACGATGCGCGCCTGCGTCTTGACCGCTGCCGAGGCTGGCAGAGGTGCGCTGGCTGCCGCACCCAGCAGAGGCAAAGCCCCAAGGCCCGCCAGGAAACGGCGGCGATCCCGGGTCGGTGAAGCCTGCAGCGCATCGCGCAGGTGCTGGGCGGGTGTCTTCATGGTCGTCTCCTTGGCATTCTGGTCAAATGCTGCTATGGTCTGAATACCCCATGGGGTACATTCATATTGAACCGAATCGGCAGCACGGACATTGAGAAATGTCAAACTGTGGATTCGTCGACCCTGATCACCCACCGCAGGAGCATCCTCATGAGCAGCGAGTCATCCAAGGCTGTCACCATCACCCGCCAGTCGGGTTACCAGTTCCTGGTGGATTTCGGACCGGACATCCCCACCCTGCTGGCCGACGAACCCGCTCCGCTGGGGCAGGGCGCCGGCCCTGCACCCGATCACATGCTGCTGGCGGCCGTGGCCAACTGCCTGAGCGCCAGTCTGCTCTTTGCCTTGCAGAAGTTCAAACAGGACCCGGGTGCGCTCAAGGCCACAGCCACCCCGGTGATGGGTCGCAACGAGGCCAAGCGCCTGCGCATCGAGCGCATTGACGTGGCGATCGAACTGGGGCGCCCGGCCGCGGAACTGGAGCACATCGACCGTGTGCTGGCCCAGTTCGAGGACTTCTGCACCGTGTCGATGAGCGTGCGTCAGGGCATTCCCATCGGCGTCCGGGTGCAGGATGGCGCCGGGGCGGTCATCAAGGGCTGACCGCGCTCCTGATCAGGTGGTCGGAGGAAACCAACCGCCTGCCATCCTCATACCCAGCAGGGTCAGGGCCAGCGACCCGATCAGGTGCAACCCCGCAGTGCCAAAAGCCAGCAGATAGCGACCATGCTGAAGCATGGCCACCACCTCGACGGAAAAGGTCGAGAACGTGGTCAGTGCGCCTAGGAAGCCGGTCACGATGGCCAGACGCCAGGCCGGATCGAGCTGGGCGTGCGTCTGGAACAAGATCACCGCCACGCCGATGCACCAGGCTCCCACCCAGTTGGCCGCCAGGGTGCCCCAGGGAAGCAGGGCAGATCCCTGGTTCAGCCACAGGCCCAGCTGCCACCGGGCCAGGGCGCCGGCGCTGGCACCGATGCAGATCGCGACGATGGTCAGCATCGTGGTGGCTCCTCAGCCGGATCGCTCAGAACGGGGGCGTGTCATCGGCCGTGGCGGCTTCAGGCACGGCCGCCTTGCCCACGGTCACCGTACCGCTGCCGACCGGCCGAGAACCTGGCGCGGCGTTGGCCGCCGCCGACTGGCTGGCGGCCGTGACGGTATCGGGCGAGAGCTCACCGCCCAGCGCTTCGATCAGCGTGGGAATCATCTGGCGCAGCTCACCGGTGGACAGGGCCACATCCGTGTCGAACGGGTCTTCATCGCTGCCGGCAGGGCGGTCGTCGAACACGCCCTCCAGAAAAGACACCTTCTTGAGCTGCATCGATTCGGTCATGACGAAGCCAATGCGGCCTTCCCAGCTCAGCGCCAGGCGGCTGGGCAGCTTGCCCTCGGTGATGTGCTTGCGCACCTCGTCGGTCAGCAGGTGGTGGCGGGTGAACTTGACGACCGATTTCTCCTCGTCGTGCGACTTGAGTTCGCACTCCCGTTCGACCGAGATGCCTTGCGGCCACTCGTCAGACGACTCGGCCATCAGCCACTGGGTCATGGCCGTTTGCGGGGTCATGGCCGTGTTCAGCAGGGCCAGCGCCAGGCCGTCGAAGGCCCGCACCAGTGCGCTGATGATCTCGTCGTTCTTGCCCTGGCTGCCCGCGTCGGTGACCAGCCAGCCGTTTTCAAGGTCAATCCAGACCCACACCTGGCTCTGGCGGGCAAAGGCCTGCGGCAGCAGGGCCAGCAGGGCGTCTTCCCTCAGAGCCTTGGTTTCCTTCTTGCCAGGCTTGCGGCCGGTGGTGGCCTCGATGTGGTCGGCGGCCTCCTGGGCTTTTTTCCTGACCACGGCGCCGGGCACGGCCTTGCTTTCGATCATGAAGCGCAGGATGCGCTGGCCGTTGACCGATTCCACCAGCGGGCCATGGGCCTGTCCGCGTGGCTCGATCCAGCCAAAAGACTTGTCCTGGGTGGCCCCGCAGGGGCTGAAGCGGGCGGCGTCCAGCGCCGCCTCCATCTCGTCGATCGTCGGCGCCCAGCCGGGCTGCAGACGGTAAAGGGTCACATTCTTGAACACGGGTACCTATCCGGAAAAAACGCCCTGTCACCGGTCGGCGGCAGGGCGTCCATCTTAGAGGATGCGCGGATCACATCCGGGAGGGCAGCCAGGTCACCAGGCCGGGGAACCACCACAGCAGCAGCAGGGCCAACACCATCAGTCCGAAATAGGGCGCACAGACCCTGGCAATCCAGGTGATCTCGCGTCGCGTCATGCCTTGCAGCACGAACAGGTTGAAGCCCACGGGCGGTGTGATCTGCGCCATCTCCACCACGATGACCACGAAAACGCCAAACCAGATCAGGTCGATGCCGGCGGCGGTGACGGTAGGCAGGATCACACCCATG
>JAJPEW010000293.1 GCA_021166755.1 Hydrogenophaga sp.
CAGCAGCTTGTGCGCCAGACGGTACGGGAACGACGGGTTGAAGACGATCGCCATCCAGTCGGTCGGCATGAACTCGCCGTTGACGATCTCGAAGCCGGCCGGGGTCTGCATCCACGAGTTCAGGCTCAGGATCCAGAACGCTGACATCGTGGTGCCCAGGGCCACCAGCAGCGTGGCGATCAGGTGGACACGTTCGCTCACCCGCCCGCGGCCAAACAGCATGATGCCCAGGAAGCTGGCCTCCAGAAAGAAGGCGGTCAGCACCTCGTAGCCCAGCAGCGGCCCGGCGATGTTGCCGGCCTTCTCCATGAAGCCGGGCCAGTTGGTGCCGAACTGGAAGCTCATCACGATGCCCGAGACCACGCCCAGCGCGAAGGTCAGCGCGAACACCTTGGTCCAGAAATAGTAGGCTTCTTCCCAGGCCGCATCGCGCGTCTGCACGAAGCGGATGCGGAAGAACAGCAGGAACCAGCACAGCGCAATGGTGATGGTCGGAAACAGGATGTGGAAGCTCACATTCGCCGCAAACTGGATGCGCGAGAGCAGCAGGGTGTCCAGGTCCATGGGCTTGGCCTTTCAGCAGGATCAATCAGCCGGATCAGTCGGTGGTGCCATCGGCAGCGCGTTCGGCCGCCTTGCGGGCACGGCCTCTGCCGGTCAGTGCGTCCCTCATCTCCAGTACCTTGGTCACTTTCGACCCCAGGTCCATGAGCTGCATGGCCGTCTCGGGTTGCAGCTTCTGTATCTCGTCAAACCAGGACATCAGGCGCTCGATCAGGTCGTGCATCTCGCGCATGCGGGCCTGGGCGTGGCGCTCGGCCTCGTTGTCGGGCGTCACCAGCAGGGCACTGCGCAGCATCGACAGCGTCGGCTCGATCTCGCGGCGGCGGCGCTCGGTGGCCAGCACCCGGAAAATTTCCCACACATCTTCGGGCGCCTCGAAGTACTCGCGCCGGTCGCCCGGCAGATGGCGCAGGCGCACCAGGCGCCAGGCCTGCAGCTCCTTGAGGCCCATCGACACGTTGGACCGAGAAAAGCCCAAGGCATCGGCCATGTCGTCCGCGTTCAGGGGCACCTGCGAGACAAACAGCAGCGCATAGATCTGGCCCACGGTGCGGTTGATGCCCCAGCGGCTGCCCATCTCGCCAAAGTGGTTGATGAACTCGCGGCTGAGCGACGAAAGCGGGGCGGCAGGTGACACGTCAATCCTTTCGAAGTTGCTGAATTTTCAGAAAGTTCTGAAAACCATGAACGTCGCCAGGGATTTCCCGTCCGGCCTGCCTACAATCTCACCCCACACCACAGGCTGGAGCACACCGCATGAGCATCAAGAGCGACAAATGGATCCGCCGCATGGCCGAGCAGCACGGCATGATCGAGCCCTTCGAGCCCGGCCAGATCCGGCAGAACGCCGCCGGGCAGAAGATCGTCAGCTACGGCACCAGCAGCTATGGCTACGACATCCGCTGTGCGCCCGAATTCAAGGTCTTCACCAACATCCACAGCACGGTGGTGGACCCGAAAAATTTCGATGAGAAAAGTTTTGTCGACATCAACGCCGATGTCTGCATCATTCCGCCCAACAGTTTTGCGCTGGCGCGGACCATGGAGTACTTCCGTATTCCCCGCAATGTGTTGACCGTGTGCCTGGGCAAGAGCACCTACGCCCGTTGCGGCATCATTGTCAACGTGACCCCGTTCGAACCCGAATGGGAAGGCTACGTCACGCTGGAGTTCTCCAACACGACTCCTCTGCCGGCCAAGATCTACGCCGGTGAAGGCTGCGCCCAGGTGCTGTTCTTTGAAAGCGACGAAGTCTGCGAGACTAGCTATAAAGACCGCGGTGGCAAATACCAGGGTCAGGTGGGTGTGACGCTGCCCAAGACCTGAGCATCCAATCCCTTGGCGTGAATGTCATCACGCCGCCTGTCCTGGCTTGACCAATGTCAAGCAGGGTGTAAGCAAGTGCAGTTAGTATGCGGGCGCCCGCGGTGATGTCTGGCGGGTGCCCCTGCGCCGGGCGGTTGGCGTGAATTCCGGTCATCCATGTCCCAGAATCCTCCCGAGATCCATCCCCCCCAGCCGATTCCTGCCGACGCGCCGCTGCCCCACCGCAAGGTGATCCGCGGCTGGCTCACGCCCATCGCCGAACGAGAAACTGCCCGCGGCATCGTCTTGCTGGCTCTGGACTGGGTGATCTTCGCTGCGCTCATCGTCGGCACCGTGCTGCTGCAGGCCTGGTGGGCCAAGCTGCTGTGCGGTCTGGCCGCCGGTTTCGTCATCGGCCGTCTGTTCATCATCGGCCACGACGCCTGCCACCAGAGCTACACCCCGCACCGCGGCCTCAACCGCGTTCTGGGGCGCATCGCCATGATGCCCTCGCTCACGCCCTACAGCCTGTGGGAAGTCGGCCACAACGTCGTGCACCACGGCTACACCAACCTCAAGGGCGTGGACTTTGTCTGGGCGCCCCTGACCAAGGAAGAGTTCGAGGCCCTGTCTCCCGGCCGGCGCGTCATGGAACGCATCTACCGCAGTGGCTGGGGTCCGGCCCTGTACTACCTGGTGGAAATGTGGTGGAACCGCATGTATTTCCCCCGCAAGAGCTACATGGGTACCCGCCGTGCCGAATTCACCTGGGACGGCGTCTTCGTCACCGCCACCGCCGCCGTGTGGATTGCCGCCCTGATCGGCGCCGCCTACGCCACCGAGCAATCGGCCTGGGCGCTCGTGGGCTACGGCTTCGTCATTCCCTTCCTGTTCTGGAACGCCATGATCGGCTTCGTGGTGTATGTGCACCACACCCACACCGCCGTGCAGTGGCACGACGACAAGCACGCCTGGGCCAAGGCCGCGCCCTTCGTGTCCACCACCGTGCACATGACCTTCCCTTTCAAGATCGGCGCGATGATGCACCACATCATGGAGCACACCGCCCACCACGTGGACATGAGCGTGCCGCTGTACAAGCTCAAGAACGCCCAGAAGCTGCTGGAAGACACGCTGCCTGGCCGCATCATCATCCAGCACTTCTCGTGGCGCTGGTACTTTGAGACGGCGCGCAAGTGCAAACTGTACGACTTCACCCGCCGCTGCTGGACCGACTTCCAGGGCCGCCCCACCAGCGACTTCAAGCCCGCCATCGCCTGATGGTCTGCCGGCTGGGGTGAGGGCAGGCCGCCACAGCGGCGGCACTGCGTCACACCCGCTCCCCCTCAAACGGGCACCTTCGCCAGAAGGTGCCCGTTTTTCGTTGGGTGTTTGCGCTGGCCTTTGCATAATGCTTTGGTGCTCGCCATCTGGGCAGCATCAGGCGGCAAGGGTGCCGGCCACACCAGCAAAGGGGACGCGCCATGAAATGGGAAAACAACCGCCAGTCGGACAACGTGGAAGACCTGCGCGGCCAGACCCGTGGCGGCGGTATTGGCGGGCGAATGGGCGGGCGCCGCCCCGGTGGCCGCGGGCTGGGCCTGGGCACCATCGTCATCGCGCTGATCGCCGGATGGATCTTCGGCATCAACCCGCTGACCATCCTGGGTGTGCTGGGCGGCGGCGGCGAGATGCTACCGGCTGAGCCCCCAGCGCAGACCCGCAGCGCACCAGCCCCCGCCCCGCAGGACGACATGGGCCGCTTCGTGGCAGCCGTGCTGGGCGGCACCGAAGACGCCTGGGGCGACATTTTCAAGGCATCGGGCAGCCAGTACCGCGCGCCGCGCCTGGTGCTGTTCCAGGGCGCGGTAGGAACCGCCTGCGGCACCGGCCAGTCGGCCATGGGGCCGTTCTACTGCCCGGGCGACGAAAAGGTCTACATCGACCTGTCCTTCTACGACACCCTGCGCCGCCAGCTAGGCGCCCAGGGTGACTTTGCCCAGGCCTACGTCATTGCGCTCGAGGTGGGCAACCACGTGCAGAACCTCATGGGCATCACCAGCCAGATGGACCGCATGCGCGGCCGCGTGAGCCAGCGCGAATACAACGGCCTGAGCGTGCGTCTGGAACTGCAGGCCGACTGCTTTGCCGGCATCTGGGCCCACCACAACCACCAGAGCAAGGCCATCCTGGAGCCGGGCGACATTGAAGAGGCGCTCAATGCCGCCTCAGCCATCGGCGACGACGCCCTGCAGCGCAAGAGCCAGGGCACGGTGGTGCCCGACAGCTTTACCCACGGCACCAGCGAACAGCGCCAGCGCTGGTTTCACACCGGCCTGAAGACCGGCAGCGTGCAGGCTTGCGACACCTTCAACGTGCGGGCGCTGTAGGCAGCAGCCCGCGAGACGACAGCCTGTGCATCTGGACAAACCCTTGAACCTCAACATCCGCCCTGAGACCGCCGCTGATCACCACGGGGTCGACCTCCTGACCCGCGAGGCCTTCTGGAACCTGTACCGCCCCGGCTGCGATGAGCACTACACCACGCACCTGATCCGGCAGCATGAGGACC
>JAJPEW010000047.1 GCA_021166755.1 Hydrogenophaga sp.
CATCATGGCCGCCAGGATGAGCCAGCGGTTGACTTCCAGGCCCTTGATGAACTCCAGCAAGGTGTCGGCACCACCCAGTCCTGTGAAGATCGCCACATAGGCCTTGGCGCCCAGGGTGATCCACAGAATCATCGAGGTCGCCTTCAGGGCATCGACACCGGCCTCGCGAAGCATGCTCGGCTTGAGCAGTCGCTTGAACGCGGCAGGAATCAGGGCGCCTGCCACGCCCACCGCCGCAGACTCGGTCGGGGTTGCCACGCCAAAGAAAATCGAACCCAGGATCAGCACGATGAGCATCGACGGGAAGATCAGCGCCTTGAGAGCCAGGATCTTCTCGCTCCAAGGCGCCTTTCTGGCAGACGGATCAAGAGGGACCCATTCGGGTTTGAACCAGCCGACCACCACGATGTAGGCGATGTACAGGCCGGCCAGGATCAGTCCCGGAACGATCCCCGCAATCAGCATCTGACCGATGGAAATCTGAGCCGTGACGGCGTACACAATGGTCAGAACCGAGGGTGGAATCAGGATGCCCAACGTCCCTGACGCACAGATCGTCCCCAGCGCCAGTTCAGGCTTGTAGCCACGGCGTAGCATTTCCGGCAAGGCCAGGATGCCCATGGCGGTCACGGCAGCTCCGACCACACCGGTCATGGCGGCCATGACCACACAGATGATCACCGTGCCAATGGCCAGGCCACCTCGCAGCCGACCGAACCACAACTCCATGGCCTTGTAGAGATCCTCGATCACCCCCGAGCGTTGCAGGATGCAGGCCATCAGGATGAACAAGGGGATGGCCAGGAGAGCCTCCGACTTCATCGTGTCGAAGATCTGCAGCACCAGCACAATCACCGCATTGGGTTCCCAAAGGGTGACCGTGAACAGCAGTGACAGTCCGCCCAGAACAAACGCGATCGGCAAGCCCGTCAACATGAACAGTGTCAGGCTGCCGAACATCAGCAGAAGGATGGCGTTGGAGCTCACAGCGCCACCTCTTCATGCGATTGCTCGCGCTGGTCCAGAGGATGTCCACCCCAGGCATAGATCCACTCAGCCAAAGCCTGCAGGAGCATCAAGGCCAGCGCCAGGGGGACTGCCGCCTTGACCGGCCAGATGGGGGGATTCCAGGCGGAGAAGCTCGTCTCCTTGTATTCCCAGGCACTCCATGCAGCGGGCGCACTGTAGTACAGCAGGATCGCGCAGAACACCATGATGATTGGGTAGTTCACCAGGTCCAGGCGGCGCGTCCATCGCTCGCTCAGGCGCTGGCGCACCAGATCCAGAGCGACATGGCCCTTGAGGTGCAGCAAGTAAGGACCACCAAACAGAAAGTAAGGTCCGAAGATCAATACAGCCAGCTCCATGCCCCAGACGGTGGGGGCATCGAACACGTAACGTGCCACCACCTCATAGAGCATCACTGGCACCACGACAGCCATCAGCCAGACCGTGACCTTGAACAGCCAGCGGTTGACGGTGGTGATGACCGAGGCGGGAACGGACAGCCAGACAGGCATCCCGGTCTCCTCGACAGATTGGGAAAAGGCTGGCACCTCGCAAAGGTGCCAGCGATCAGGATCAGGCCAGCAGACCCAGTTCCTTCATGAAGGCCACCTGGCTGTCCAGGATCTTGGTTGCCAGCGCATCACCCTTGGTCGCCGCACGCCAGGCTTCCATGGCCTTGGGTCGAGCAGCGGCCACATCGGCAGGACTGAACCGGATGATTTCGCAGCCTTTGGCCGTGTACTTGGCCAGAACGGTCGCGTCCTTGACCAGGATGTGCTGGCGCAGGGCGCTGGAGACCTCCCTTGCCGCGATGGCGAGTGCCGCCTTGAACTCGGCCGGCAGCTTGTCATAGGCGCCGCGGTTTGCCACGTAGGCAGTGGCGGTCGTGGGCTGGTGGAACCCTGGCACCACCACGTACTTGGCCACCTCAGCCAATCCAGCTTCGAAGTTGGCGGTCAGGTCACCACGGTCGGCCATATCAATCACGCCCTTGTCCAGCGCGGAGTACACCTCACCGGTGGGCAGCGGGGTGACGGAGACACCCATGGCACCCATCACAGCAGAAGCCAGTCCCACAAAGCGGCCCTTCTTGCCGGCCAGGTCGGCAATCTTGCGGATAGGCACCTTTGAGTGCAGCGGTTCCTGACCATAGACCGTCGGTGCAATGTAGTGAAGACCTGCCGGTGCATATGCTTGGCGCACCATCTCCAGGCCTCCCCGCTCGTAGAACCAGGCCTCGTATTCATCGCTCTCGGCGAACCCGAATGGAATCGTGCTGGTGAAGGCGAAGGATGGAATCTTGCCCGCCTCGTACCCGTCGAAGGTCTTCATCATCTCGAATGCACCACCACGGACAGCATCAAATGCCTGTGCAGCGGGCACGATCTGTCCAGCGGCGAACAGGTTGATCTTGAAGCGCCCGCCAGTGAGCTCTGCCACCCGGGCAACAAAGCGCTCCTCAAACTTCTGCGGTGTGGTCCCACCATCCCACAGCGCCTGCATGCGCCAGGTGACGCTGGCGCCCTGTGCATGAGCCGCCAACGGCGCGGCGACGCCCGCGGCAGCCGTGGTGGCCAAAGCGGTCTTGAGAAGGTTGCGGCGGGCAATCCCCGGACGTGTAGCCGGACGTGTCATGTCTTGTCTCCAGTTTGGTTGGTTTACCCGGTTCGACCGGGACTCCTCGTGCTCGCCGTCGTCCGTGAAGCCTTGCGCTTCGCAGAGCCGACGATGAAACAAAGTCTATGGACAAACTCGCCAATCAATAGGTACAGTTGAGACACAGTTTGATGAACTGTATCCATCAAATCATGGGTACAGTTTTCAACCAAGGAGACCGATGTGGTCACTGCGTCCTCCAAGACCAAAGCCGAATCCCTCACGGAGCGCCTGCTCAGGGAGATTGAGGACGAGACCTTGCCACCAGGCACCCGGCTGAGATCCGTGCGCGACGCTGCCCGTAAAGAGGGGCTTGGCATCAATACAGTCATCGAGGCCTACAACCGACTTGTGGCCAGAGGCTATGCCGAGTCCAGGCCTGGTTCGGGCTACTACGTCAGAAGCATCAGCCGGGGGTGGGCGTCAGCGCCAGCACCGCACGTGACAGCCGCAGTGGATGTGGTCTCACTCTTGCGCGAACAGCTCGAACAGCACTACGAAGTGAGGGTGGGTGATGGAAGGCCGCCCGCATCGTGGATGGTTGGACCCGAGCTCAGTCAGCATCTGAAGCGCGCACGGTCAGAAGGCTTGTCCGATATCGAGCACGGCTATGGCACACCGTGGGGGTATCAGCCTTTGCGAGAAACGGTGGCCAGACTTTTGGCTGAGCGATCCATACAAGTTCACAGTCGGCAGGTTCTACTGACACAGGGTGCGAATCACGGCTTGGACCTGATCGTCAGGCACCTTCTGGAACCCGGTGACCGGGTGCTCGTCGACTCGCCCGGGTACTACCCACTGTTCGGAAAGCTGAAGCTGGCCAAGGTGGAGATGCTGGGGGTCCCGCGGCAATCGGATGGTCCTGATCTGGATGCACTCCAGGCACTGCTCAAAGCACACAGGCCCAAGGCGTTTTTCACCCAATCCCACGCCCACAACCCCACAGGCAGCTCTATCAGCCTGCCCAAAGCCCACAAGCTGCTGCAGCTTGCAGCAGAGTACGGTTGCCTGGTGATTGAGGACGATCCGTTCGCAGACCTCCTTCCGCCCTCCTCCCCGCGACTGGCCGCATTGGATCAGCTGGACCACGTGCTGTACGTCAGCAGCTTTTCCAAGACCCTGTCAGCGGGGCTGCGAGTCGGATACATCGCAGGAGCGCCAGATCGGATCGCTGCGCTGTGCGATCTCAAGATGGTCACACTCGTATCTACGTCCGACTTTGTCGAGCGCGTGGTGCATCAACTCATCTCGGGCGGGCAGTACCGGCGACACATCAACAGAATCAAGAATCGACTGGCAGAGATGCATACGCCAGCCTTCAAGGCACTCTCACGCACAGGCGTTCGCGTGCATGCTGCCGATCCCAGTGGGTACTATCTCTGGACGGAGCTACCGAACCGGGTCGATGAGATCGCACTGGTTCGGGAAGCTGCAGGTCACGGTATCTTTCTCGCACCCGGGTCTGTCTTCTATCCCCACAGAAGAAGCGACTATCCCGCCATTCGTGTCAACGTGGCCTACGCGGCTGACCCTAGGTTTCTGAAGTTCTTGACCAACACGCTGCGATAGCAGCATACATTCACGCACCGCTAACAAGGAAGGGGTGGTCAGTCGTTCGATCTGCCAGTAGGCCCCATACAAAGCAGGACGTGAGTTGGGCATCGCTCAAAGAAGTCGAAGTTGAATCGCAGCAAGCACCAGCGTGGCCAAGAATGCTGTCTCAGACACCATCAAGATCACACCGATTTTGCCCACGGATGCCAATGACCGAAGGTCCGTCTTGAGAGCCACCGCTGCAATGGCCATGACCAGCAGGAAGCGGGAAGCTTCTGCCGCCATGAGAGCCCAGTTCGCCGGTATCAGGGCGGCACTGTTGAGCAGCATCAGCACCACGAAAGCCAGCAGAAAGGTCGGGACGAAGGGGATGCTCTGGCTGGCGGGTGCTTCGTCAAGCGCCATCTGCTCGGGCAACTGACCGCGACGGACCACCAGCGCAATGACCAGAACCACTGGCAGCAGCATCAGGACACGCATAAGCTTGACGATGGTGGCGTTGTCGGCCGCAGCGGTGTTTCCGGCCTCGGAAAGCAGCATGCCGGCAGCCACCACCTGCGCAACATCGTGAATGGCCGCTCCGAAGAAGATACCTGCCTGGGCGGGCGCCATGTCGAGCAGACGCGCGATCAACGGATAGCCCAGCATCGCCATACTCGATAGTAGCGTCACACTGATCAGCGCCATCATGGTGAAACGCTCGTTCTCCCTGGTCTGCGGCAGCACGGACGCAGCCGCCAGCGCGGCCGAGGCACCACAGATGCCCACCGCACAGCCCGAGATCAGCCCTTCATCACGGTGCCGCCGCAGGCAGCGGGCCAAAACCACACCGAAGCCGACGGTCAGGATCACCGCAATGACCGTGAACGCCGCGACGGGCCAGCCCAGCGACTGTACCTGGGACACACTGATCCTGGCGCCCAGCAAGGCGACCCCAAGGCGCAGCACCGATCGGCTGCACAGATCAATGCCGGGTCGCAGACGGTCATCGTTGCCAAGGAAGTTGAGCGCCAACCCCAGCATCAACGCATACAGCAGGGCCGGTCCACCATAGTGCTCGCTGATGAACTGCACCGCCAGCGCGACCACCAGGCAGACCAGCAGACCCCGGCCATGCCTGTGGATGCTTTGCGAAAGGCGATGCAGCAGTGCCTTGCTCTCAGGCATGTGCCAATCGATCCGTTCTCACACGCTCCCAGGCGTCCTCGATCCAGTCACAGAGGATGGCGCGCGTCTCGCGCGGGTCGATGATGTCCAGAATCCCGAACTTCTCCGCGGTCCTGAACGGCGATGTCATGTTCAGGTAGAAGGCCTCCAGCTCGGCGCGCTTCGCCGCCGGGTCGGGTGCCGCCTCGATCTCGGCCTTGTGGGCCGCCATCACCCCGCCTTCGATCGGAATCGACCCCCAGCGCGCCGATGGCCAGGCAAAGCGCAGGTTCAGCGCCTCGCCATACTTGGGTGCATGCAATGCGCCGGCCATGCCGAAGCAGCGACGCACGATGATCGAGACCCACGGCGACTCGCAGGCGTGCAAGGCCTCACCCACCCGCGTGGCCCCCAGCAAGGTCCCGGCCAGCTCGGCCTCCAGCCCGGTCTGGTTGCCAGGCTGATCCACGAAGTTCACCACCGGCAGTCCAAACTGGCTGCACAGACGAACGTGCCGCTCCATCTTGTGGGCTGCCTGCAGCGTCATGGCGCCGCCCTGGACTTTCGGGTCATTGGCGATGACGCCCACGGGCTTGCCCATCAGCCTGGCCAGCCCCGTAATGACCGAGCCGCCCTGCCAGCGCCCGATCTCGAAGAAGCTGTCCTGATCCAGCACGGCTTGCAGGATCCGGCGCGGATCGTAGATTTTTCGGCGGTCGCGGGGGATGGCGTCCTTGAGCCAGTCCTCCACGCGCAGGGAATCGTCGGTCGCTTCCATGGAGGGAGCAAGATGAAAAACACTGCGCGGCAGGTAGGACAGGAAGCGCCGCACCTGCTGCAGGGCATCGGCCTCGTCCACGGCTTCGTTGTGCACCAGGGCGCTCTTGCGGTGCACCTTGTAGCCACCCAGATCGTTCTTGTCGATCGTCTGCCCGTAAGCCTGCTGCACCACATGGGGACCGGCCGCCATGACTTGCGCCTGGTCCCGCACCATGACGCTGAAGTGCGAGGAAAGGACCTTCACCGCTCCTTGGCCGACACACGCACCCAGCGCCACCGATACCACCGGCACGGTCTCCAGCAGCGCGTTGGCGGGCCAGCTCGGGTACTCCGGGATCTTCGTGCCGCCGATCTGCATGAGCAGCTTGACGCTGCCCCCGGCCGAATCCACCAGCCGGATCAGCGGTATGCGCAACTGGTGCGCCATCCGCTCGATATGGATCCATTTGTCGGCGATGGTGGCCTCTGACGAACCTGCTCGGATGCTGAAGTCATCGACATGCAAGGCCACCTTGCGGCCAGCGATCCGGCCGGTCCCGGTGATCGCATTCGTCGGATCCAGGCGCTCGAACGCACCCTCCCGGCTGTAATGCCCCTTGCCGGCAATCTGTCCATACTCCCGAAAGCTTCCTTCATCGAGCAGATGCTCGATCCGCTCGCGGGCATTCATGCGGCCGGTGGCCTTGAACTTGGCCAGCGCCTCTGCCCCACCCATGGCCTGCACCTGTGCCCTTCGACGAGCCAGCTCCTCCAGTTCCGGGGCCCATTCCCCGGACGGTTCGAACGTCTTGCTCATCGGGCCCCCGCTCCCAAGGAGGCCACCAACTCCTGCGTCTCCTGCAGCTCTCGCTGCAGGTAGCGGTGTGAGTCCACATAGCCCTTGAAGATGGGCCTGTTGCCGGACTTCTCCACCAGTTCACGCCAGGGCTGCGAGGCGGCGACTTTCATCAGCGCACCTTCCCAGAACCGGATCTGCTCGGCGTCAACGCCCGGCGGTAGCAGCACGCCGTTGTAGCTGACATAGTCGGCCGCAATCCCCTTCTCGCGCCAGGTGGCGACATCGGCGAGCGGCCCAGTGCCTCGTACCGCGGCGCAGCTGACCAACAGCCGAGCCTTGCCGGCCTGGGCTTGTGGGGTAATGGTGGGACCGGTCGCCACCACCACGTCGATATGACCACCGAGCAGCGCTGTCACGGACTCCCCCGACGACCTGAACGGCACGACAGTGAGTTTTGACACATCCACGCCAGCCATCTTCAGCGGCTTGGCAATGGCGAGATGCAGGTTCAGACCCCGCAGGGGCGCCACCGCAATCTTCAGGGCCGTCGGGTCTGCCTTCAGGCGCGCCACCAACTCCTCAATTGAGCGGATGCCCGATTCCACCCCGACAGCCACCAGCGTCGTTTCCTCCACCATCATCGAGACAGGGACGTAATCGCGCATGTCGGCCTTGAGCACCCCAGTCACCTGCCCGGCGATGCTGCCGGTGTGGAACGTACCCAGATGGTGTGCATCGCCCCTGGCCTTCTGCATGGCCTGCAGGGCCAGCAGTCCGGCAGCGCCCGGCTTGTTCTGTGGCACGACCGGTTGCCCGTTGACCAGGTTCAGCGATTCCAGCGCCTGCTTGATCCCTCGCGCATAGAGGTCGACCGAGCCGCCCGCCGCCACCCCGATGTGGTAACTGATGGCCGAGGTCGGCACGAACCCTTTGGCCTGCGCGTTCGATCGCAGGGGGATTCCGGCCATGGCTGTCCCTGCCGCCACCCATTGAAGGCACTGGCGTCGGCTGATTTGTCGTGGGTTCATGATGTCTCCTTCAGGATTGGGGCAGGCGCACGCCGTCATTGGCGGCCAGTTGTCGGATCGATGCGTCATCCAGGGACAAGGACTGTCTGAGCACCTGTTCACCGTCGGCACCCAGCTCGGGCCCGGTGTGACGAATGCGCCCCGGCGTCCCAGAAAGTCGGGGCACCACACCGCTTTGCGTGGTGTGGCCGAGCACCGGGTGGGGCACCTGATGCAGCATGTCGCGTGCATGGAAATGAGGGTCCGCGTAAATGTCCCGGATGGTGTAGACCCGGGAGGTCGGCACCTCGGCCTGGCGCAACATCTCTTCGAGGTCCTGCGCTGTGTGCTGGCGCGTCCATTCACCCACGATGGCATCGATGGCCCTCATGTTCTCCGGCTTGCCGCGCGCCTGAATCGTTTCGAATCGCGGATCGGTCAGCAACGACGGCTGCTGCATCAAGGCGACGAGGCGCCGCCAGGTCGGCTGGCTGTTGGCGGCGATCAGGATCCAGCCCCCATCAGCCGTGGGGTAGGAGCTGTTGGGTGCCATCGATGGCAGGTTCGACCCCTCGCGCATCGGAACGACCCCTAGCTTTTCATGTGCGGGGACGATCGGCTCCATCTGGGTGAACGCCGCCTCGTACAGCGCCACATCCACCACCTGACCTTTGCCCGTCAGCGACCTCGCACGAATGGCCGCCATGGCACCGAATGCCGCATAGACCGAGGACAGGTAATCGGTGGTGGCCAACGCCACCCGTGCCGGCGGGCGATCCGGGTCTCCGGTCATGTGACGCACGCCACCCACCGCTTCACAGATGGCGCCATACCCCGGGCGGTCCGCATAGGGGCCTGTCTGCCCATAGCCGCTGATCCGGACCATCACCAGGCCAGGATTGCTGCCGGACAAGGTGTCGTAGCCCAAGCCCAGGCGCTCCATCACACCCGGCCGGTTGTTCTCCACCAGAATGTCCGCACGGTCGATCAGCGCCCTGGCAATGTCTCGCCCTTGCGGTGTCTTGAGGTCCAGAACGATCGATTGCTTGTTGCGCAGGATCGAGGCCGCATACAGGGACACGTTGTCGACGTGCTGACCCATCTGTCGGACCGGATCCCCTTCGGGTGGCTCGATCTTGATGACCTCCGCCCCGAAGTCCGCCAGCAGGCGCGCGCAGGCGGGGCCAGCAATGGTCGAGCAGATCTCGATGACCTTCAGTCCACCCAGAGGGCCGTTCTCAAGCCCTGTCGGCATCGCGGCGCTCACGACCTGCGCCCTTTGCCTTTGGGGCTTTGATCGAGCTGACGGATGGCCTCGTCTGCCGACTCTTCGATGCGCTGGCGCGTGAGCACGACCATCTTCTCCGCCTGCCCCTGCTCAAGCGCCTCCAGCGCCTGTTGCCACAGTTGGGCAGAGCGCTGCCTGCGCTCCTGCGAGGCCAGCCCCAGCTTGCTGTAGCGCAGTGTTTGCAGTGACAGGCCGGTGAGCATGCGCTGCAGACGCCGATTGCCCGCCATGCGCGCACACAGAATCAGCAGCCGATACGTGGTCTCGGCGTATGCCCCGCCATCGTCTTCGAGCTGCGACAGCGCTTCCAGCCGCCGATTGCCCGCACGCAGCATCGGCAGCAGTTCGGGATGGTTCGACTGCGCCAGCTTGCGCACCACGATCTCGAAGAGCCCCGCACGGATCTCCATCAACTCGCGCAGTTCCGATGCCGTCAGTTCGGTGACGATCGCACCGCGCCGGGCCAGAATGGTGACCAGGCCCTCTCGCTCCAGGATGCGCAGCGCTTCACGCACCGGACCCCGGCTGACATTGAACTCATCGGCCAGCTCCTGCTCGCCGATCCTCTCGCCCGGTGACATGTCGCCAACCAGAATGCGATCGCCGAGTCGGCTGGCAATCTGCTCGGGCACACTCAGCGTGGGCTCCGATTGATCGGCAAACAACCGGAAGGCCACGGCGCCTTCCCAGGTGGCAAACACGTCGTCGGGCATCTCGGTGCGGTTCATGGCATCACCCCATCACGACGACGCACTGGCCGTCTTCCACCATGTCACCCTGAGCCACCAGAACCTCGGTGACGGCGCCGGTCGATGGTGCCGTCACCGGAATCTCCATCTTCATGGACTCCACGATCAGCAGCGTGTCACCTTCTGACACCACCTGACCCGGCTGAACCTCCACGGTCCACACGGTACCCGTCACCTCTGCAAAGACTTGGACTGCCATACACACCTCTCTGTTGATTTTCAGATTGTTAACAATCTGATTGATTCAACACAGAGGGTTATCCCTGAGCGACGCCCATGACATCCTGGGCTTTCCAGCAATCGCGGCATTCCGTAGGTGTCAGGCGTTCTGCATGTCCTGCGCACATGCCAGAATCAGTCCATGCAGCGACTGGATTTCAGTGCGCCTTCGTCGGTAGAAGGTTGGACCTCCATCGACGACAGGGTGATGGGCGGAATGTCAAGCAGCCGGCTGCGGTTTCATCCCGATGGCCATGCCGTCTTTGAAGGTGATGTATCAAACGCCAACGGAGGTGGGTTCGCGTCGGTTCGCCACCCGGCGCTTCGACTGGGTATCCACGGCACCGAAGGCTATCGCCTGCACGTGCGAGGCGACGGCAAACGCTTCAAGCTGAATCTGCGCATGGAGGACAGCCTGGACGGCGTCAACTACCAGGCGGGATTTCAGCCGCCAGCCGATCGATGGGTCGAAATTTTTCTGCCCATCAACACCTTCAGTCCACGTTACCGGGGGCGACCTGTGCCCAATGCTCCGCCACTTCGCCCTGAGAAGGTATGCCAAGTCGGCTGGATGGTGGCCGATGGGCAGGCCGGCGGTTTTCAGCTGGACATCCGCGCTGTCA
>JAJPEW010000051.1 GCA_021166755.1 Hydrogenophaga sp.
GATCAGGCCGTCGGCCCGCTGGTTGGCCACGAAGTGGCCGTCCACCTCGACCCGCAGTTCGATCATGCTGGCCACACCGCTGCGGTTGACGACCACATCGTTGAGGGCGGTGGCCTCGAACACGCAGCGGCCGTCACGCCAGACACTGGCGGCCATCAACGATCGGGCGTCCTCTTCGTACTCGCCGCGCAGCATGGGTCCCAGCCGTTCCCGGAAATCTTCGAACGGGAGGTCGGTGATGAAGCCCAGGCGCCCCTGGTTGATGCCGATCAGCGGGACGCCATAGCGGGCCAGCTGTCGGCCGATGCCCAGCATCGTGCCGTCGCCCCCCACGACCAGGGCCAGGTTGCAGTCGCGGCCGATGGCCGGGACGTCCAGCGCGGCATACTGGCTCAGACCCGTGTTGAGGGCGGTGTCCTTTTCCAGGGAGACATCGCAGCCTTCGTCGTGCAGAAAGTGCGCGATCTCTTCCACCGCGTGCCTGGAGCCCGGCGCCTGGTATTTGCCGATGATGGCCACATGCGCAAAGCGCAGTGTGCGCGGCCGAAGCGTGGCGCCTTGCGGAACGGAGGACTGGATCATGCGCGGATTACAGCATAGGCAGGCAGGGCCTTGCTGCAGGCAAACCCTTGCCGGGGCTGCAGGCAAGGGCCGACCATCCTCCGTAAAATGGTTAAACCATGATGGATGACCGTTCCAAACTGTTGCTCAAAGCGCTGGTCGAGCGTTACATCGCCGACGGACAGCCGGTGGGGTCGCGCACGCTGGCCAAGGCAACGGGTCTGGAGCTGTCGCCGGCGACGATCCGCAACGTCATGAGTGATCTTGAGGAACTGGGGCTGATCGCCAGTCCCCACACATCGGCAGGCCGCATTCCGACCGCGCGGGGCTACCGCCTGTTTGTGGACACCATGCTCACGGTGCGGCGCGAGGAGTTGGCCGGCATGGGTGAGCTGGCGGCACCGGCCCTGGAAAGTGCCCAGCCACAGCGGGTGATCAGCCACGCGGCCCAGATGCTGTCCAACCTGTCCCATTTTGTGGGCGTGGTGATGGCTCCCCGGCGGGCGACCGTGTTCCGTCACATCGAGTTTCTCAGCCTGTCCGACCGGCGGGTGCTGGTGATCCTGGTCTCGCCCGACGGAGATGTGCAGAACCGCGTGATCCACACCCAGACCCAGCTGACGCAGTCCCAGCTGCAGGAAGCCGCGAACTTCTTCAACGCCCACTACTCCGGCCTGGCCATGGAGTCGGTGCGTGAGCGACTGAAATCAGAGCTCGAGGCACTGCGCAGCGAGATCGCCGAGCTGATGAAGGTGGCGGTGGACATAGGCAGCGAGGCCGGCGCCGAGCAGGACAAGGTGGTGGTGGCCGGTGAACGCAACCTGCTGTCGGTCAGCGAGTTTTCCAGCGACATGGACAACCTGCGCCGCATGTTCGACCTGTTCGAACAGAAGACCCAGCTGGCGCGTCTGCTGGATGTGTCGGCCCAGGCCGACGGGGTGCGCATCTATATTGGTGGTGAAAGCCAGGTGGTGCCTTTCGAGGACCTGTCGGTCGTGACTGCACCGTACGAGGTGGACGGGCAGGTGGTCGGCACACTGGGGGTGATCGGCCCCCAGCGCATGCCCTACGACCGGATGATCCAGATCGTCGACGTGACCGCCAAGCTGGTGACCAACGCCTTGAGCCACGGCAAGTGAGGCCGTTGCCCGTCCTACAATAGCGGGTTCGGTGGGGCGTTAGCTCAGTTGGTCAGAGCAGGGGACTCATAATCCCTTGGTCGCTGGTTCGAGCCCAGCACGCCCTACCAACCCATCATTGCAGGCCCCTCAACGCTGGGGGGTCTGGCTGAAGAATTCCCAAATCACCCGACTGCCGTCCAGTGCCTGGCTGGCGGGCTCCTTGCCACGTCGCACGACGCTGGCTCCGGGCCAGGAATGTCCTCCCGTCTCCGTGACGCACAGTTGGACACGTGCACGACCGTCACAGGATTCGGTCACTTCGCATCGTGCGCCGTCGCGCTGCAAGACCGGACGGGGTGCCCCGGTGCAACGGTTGCGCACGATCCAGCGTTCCACGGTCTCGGGGACCGAGACAAAGTCCATCACCTTGGAGCGGTCACGAAACGCCCCTTCCCCTGCGCCACCCTGGTAGAGCACATGGGTGTCGTCCCGGGCATGGATGTGCAGCACGCTGACCGGTCGGGCAGGCTGACAGGCCAGGGTCGCGTCCGTGCCGGCCACCGCAGCGACGGCGCGGAACACATCGGCGGCTTCGCAAGCCAGGCGGTAGGCCATCATGCCGCCATTGGACATGCCGGTGGCGTACACCCTGTCCGGATCGATGGCCGTGCGTGAACCGATGTCTGCCACCACCGCACGCGCGAAGGCCACGTCGTCGATCGCCTTGTCGCGGGCGTCGCCACAGCAATGGCCGGCATTCCAGGTGGCCAGCTTGTCGCCTGGCCATCGGCTGTAGCCGTTGGGGAAGGCCACCACCACGCCTTCGCGATCGGCCAGCGAGCGCAGACCGTAGCGGGCATCATCCGCCATGAACTCGGCGTGTCCGCCACCGCCGTGAAAGGCCAGGATCAGCGGTGCTGGTCTTGCCGGGTTCAACGAGCGAGGGACGTGCAGCAGGTAACGTCGCTCCAGCCCCTGATGCGACAGCACCACGCTCTGCAGTTCAGGCATGTCGGGTGCCTTCTGGCTGGCGGCCAGCCGCTCGCGCAGCGAGGGGCCTTGAGCGTGTGCCGACAAGGTGGTCGATACCAGCAGGGCGGCCATGAGCCACAGAAAGCCGTGTCGACAGGATGCGTTCATGTCATCTTCCCCCTGGCGCGCAGTGTAGGCAATCCAGCGCTGTTGCCCAAGAAAATCAGGGGGCTGGTCAAGCGCCAAAAAACCATGCTATACTTCATGCTTCAGCGGCTGTAGCTCAGTTGGATAGAGTACTTGGCTACGAACCAAGGGGTCGTGGGTTCGAATCCTGCCAGCCGCGCCAAATAAAAAGCCTGCAGCCAACGCTGCAGGCTTTTTTCTTTGGCAAATCCGTTTCGTTCGTGTATCCCTTCAGCGGATGGCATCACATGAGCAAGGCATTTACCCGTGAGTCCGACCACGAGGACGACGATGAGGACCGTCCGGCCGTGGTGGCTGCCCCGGGTGGCAAGAACTACATCACACGCGCCGGTTACGACCGCTTGCGTGCCGAGCTGATGCAACTCATCGACGAAGAGCGCCCCAGGATCGTCGACGTGGTGCATTGGGCGGCCAGCAACGGCGACCGGTCCGAGAACGGTGACTACCTTTATGGCAAGAAGCGACTGCGCGAGATCGACCGGCGCATCCGCTTCCTGACCAAGCGTCTGGAAATCGCCGAGGTGGTGGATCCGTCCATCCATCATGGCGGCGATCAGGTCTTCTTCGGCGCCACCGTCACCTACGCGGATTCGGATGGCGAAGAGACGACGGTGCGCATCATGGGGATCGACGAAGCCGACAGCAGCCAGGGCCAGATCAGCTGGATTTCCCCGGTGGCCCGTGCCTTGATCAAGAGCAAGGTGGGCGACGTGGTGAAGCTGGCGCTTCCCGGCGGGGTTCAGGAACTGGAAGTGCTGGCGGTCGAGTACCCGGCACCCTGACGGGGCCGCCGCCAGGCTCAGGTCTTGGTGGGCTGTTTGTAGCGCTGGGCCCGGACGACCGATGTCGTGCGTTTGAGGCTGCGCAGCACCGCCGCCAGGTGCTGGCGGTCACGGACCGAAACCGTGAACCGGATGTCGGTGGCCGTTTGTGCCGGTTCATCCCCCATGTCCACATGGGTGATGTCCGATTCGGCCTGGGCGATGGCCGAGGCGACGCGCGCCAGCACGCCCTTTCCATTGGTGACCGTCACGACCAGCGTCGCGTCGAAGGCGCGCACTGGTTCATCGGCCCACTCGACCGGCAGGAAGCGCTCGCTGTCACGGGCCAGCAGGCGTTTGCCGGTAGGGCAGTCCTCGACGTGGACCACCAGGCCCTCGCCACGGCCCAGGTAGCCCACGATGCGATCGCCGGGAATGGGGCGGCAGCAGGGCGCATACTGCACCGAGGCACCTTCGCTGCCGTCGAGGCTGACGACACCCTGGCTGACGCTCTCGTCCTGACCGCTGGCGTAACGTTCCCGGCTGATCAGCAAGGCGTCCGGCTTGTGTCCCGCTTCGGCCAGCAGGACGGCCAACTTCTTGCCCACCATGCTGGCGATGCGCTTGCCCATGCCGATGTCGGACAGCAGTTCCTCGCGGGTCCGGTTGCCGGAGAAGCGCAACAGTTTTTCCCAGGTGGCCTTGTCCTCGCCATCTTGGGCAGGCAGTGCTGCAATGCCTTCGGAGCGCAGGGCCTGGGTGAGCATGCGCTCACCCAGTTCCAGTGCTTTCTCGTGGGCCACCGTCTTGAGGTGGTGACGCAGCTTGGAGCGGGCACGCCCGGTCTTGACAAAGGACAGCCAGGCCGGATTCGGCTCGGCCTTGTCGCTGGTGACGATCTCGACGACGTCGCCGTTGTTGAGTTCAGTGCGCAGTGGCCGCTGCTCACCATTGACGATGGCGCCCACCGCGCTGTTGCCGACGCCGCTGTGGATGGCGTAGGCAAAGTCGATGACGGTGGCGCCCCGGGGCAGGGACAGGATCTTGCTCTTGGGCGTGAACACGTAGACCGCGTCCGGAAAGAGGTCGATCTTGACGTGGTCCCAGAACTCGGCGGCGTCGTGGGTTTCCTGCTGGATGTCCAGCAAGGATTGCAGCCACTGGGTGCCCAGTCGCTGCGAGGTGTCGCTGCCGGGTTCGCTGGCCTTGTACAGCCAGTGAGCGGCCACACCGGACTCGGCCACCACGTCCATGGCATGGGTGCGCAACTGGAACTCGATGTTGGTGCCGACGGGGCCAATCAGCGTGGTGTGCAGCGACTGGTAGCCATTGAGCTTGGGAATGGCCACATAGTCGCGGAACTTGCCCGGCACCGGCTTGTACAGCTGGTGCAGAACCCCCAGCCCGGTGTAGCAGTCCGTCAGCTCCGGCACGATGATGCGAAAGCCGTAGATGTCGGTGACCTGCGAGAAGGACAGGTGCTTGCTGTCCATCTTGCGGTAGACGGAATAGAGCGTTTTCTCGCGCCCCATGATGCGCACCTGCATGCCCTGCCGCGCGAACGCGGTCTCGACTTCACCTTGCACCCGGGCGATCAGATCCTTGCGGCGGGTGCGCGATTTGTTCAGGGCCTTGCTCAGCACCTCGTAGCGCCAGGGGTGCAGGAAGCGGAAGCACAGGTCCTGCAGTTCGCGGTAGGTGAAATTCAGGCCCAGCCGGTGGGCGATCGGGGCGTAGATCTCCAGGGTTTCGTTGCTGATGCGCTGCCACTTGCTGCGGGGCATGTCGCTCATGGTCCGCATATTGTGGGTGCGGTCGGCCAGCTTGATCAGGATGACGCGCACATCCTTGGCCATGGCCAGCAGCATCTTGCGAAAACTCTCGGCCTGGTTCTGCTCTCGGGTATCGAACTCCAGCTTTTCCAGCTTGGTCAGACCATCGACCAAGTCGGCCACCGTGACCCCGAAGCGCTCCGCCAGGTCCAGCTTGGTGATGCCGCAGTCCTCGATGACATCGTGCATCAGCGCGGCCATCAGGGCCTGGGCGTCGAGTTTCCATTCGGCGCATTGCGCCGCCACCGCGATCGGGTGGGTAATGTAGGGGTCACCGTTCTTGCGCAACTGACCCAGATGCGCTTCGTCGGCCAGCCGGTAAGCCTGCCGGATCTGTTCGATGTCGGTCGGACCCAGGTAGTCCAGCTTGCCCAGCAGGGCGGCAAAGCTGGCCGCAGCCGCACTGGCCGTGGCCGAAACGAGGGCCTCGGAAGGGGATGCGACGGCTGGCTCGGCGAGCTGGGACATGCCCCTACTTTAGCGCGAGAAGCGGTGAGTTGCAGCCGGCAGCACGAATTCGGTGCGTATGCATGTGGCTGGACAGGGGGCGGTCACCGGATTCAACGGGCCGGAGGCACCAGAACAGTGGGCTTGGCCTCGGGCAGGCGGTCGGGGTAGTCGCGGCTGAAATGCAGGCCCCGGCTTTCACGGCGCAGCATGGCCGACATCACGATCAGGTCGGCCACCTGCACCAGGTTGCGCAGCTCCAGAAGATCCCGGGTGACGTGGAACTGCGAGTAGAACTCGTGGATTTCGCTCTGCAGCAGGGCGATGCGGTGGGCCGCCCGCTCCAGGCGCTTGTTGGTGCGGACAATCCCAACGTAATCCCACATGAAGCGGCGCAACTCGTCCCAGTTGTGGGAAATGACCACCTGTTCGTCCGCGTCGGTCACCCGGCTTTCGTCCCACAGCGGCATGGACGGGCGTTCGGCCACCTCGGCTTGACGGATGGCCGCCACCGCCGCCCTGGCGAACACCATGCATTCCACCAGCGAGTTGCTGGCCAGGCGGTTGGCCCCGTGCAGGCCGGTGCAGGTGGTTTCACCCACCGCGTACAGGCCCGACAGGTCGGTACGCCCTTCCAGGTCGGTGACCACGCCGCCGCAGGTGTAATGCGCCGCTGGCACCACGGGAATGGGTTCCTTCGTGATGTCGATGCCCAGTTCCGCACAGCGGGCCAGGATGTTGGGAAAGTGCTCGCGGATGAACTCGGGGCTCTGGTGCGAGATGTCGAGGTAGACGCAGTCCAGGCCGTGCTTCTTCATCTCGAAGTCGATCGCCCGCGCGACGATGTCCCGTGGCGCCAGCTCGGCGCGCGGGTCGTGGTCGGGCATGAAGCGGTGGCTGCCCAGGTGGGGCGGCAGCAGCAGCCGGCCGCCTTCGCCACGGACAGCCTCGGTGATGAGGAAATTCTTGACGTGTGGGTGGTACAGGCAGGTCGGGTGGAACTGGATGAACTCCATGTTGCCGACCCGGCAACCCGCGCGCCAGGCCGAGGCGATGCCGTCGCCCGTGGCCGTGTCCGGGTTGGTGGTGTAGAGGTAGACCTTGCCTGCCCCCCCGGTGGCCAGGATGGTGTGGGGGGCGCTGAAGGTCTCGACCTCGTCGCGGTCCACATCCAGGATGTAGGCGCCATGGCAGCGCAGCGGTGTGGCACCCGGCCGGTGGTCGGGCAGTTTCCGGTCGGTGATCAGGTCCACCAGCATGTGGTTCTCGAAGAACGTGATGCCGGGGGTCGCTCGGGCCCGCTCGCTCAGTGTGGTCTGCACGGCGGCCCCGGTGGCGTCGGTCACGTGCACGATGCGCCGGTGGCTGTGGCCGCCTTCCCGCGTGAGGTGAAGTTCGCCGTTCTCGGTGGAAAAGGGCACGCCCATTTCCCGCAACCAGGTGATGGCCGAGGGCGCATTCTCCACCGTGAAACGGGTGGCTTCGAGGTCGCACAGGCCGGCACCGGCTTCCAGCGTGTCGTCCACATGAGAGGCGTAGCTGTCGCCTTCAGCGAGTACCGCGGCGATACCGCCCTGTGCCCAGTTGCTGGAACCGTCAGAAATGCCGCGCTTGGTGACAACCGCCACGCGGTATTGGGGGGCCAGGTGCAGGGCGGCTGTCAGGCCGGCCAGTCCGCTGCCGATGATCAGGACATCGTAGTGATGGGTGGTGGTCATGGTGTGTCGCTGGGGGTGTAGGCCAGGCGAACATAAATGGGGGCAAAGGCTTCGGCCTGGGTCAGCTCGATCAGCGTTTCCTTGGCCAGCTCCAGCATGGCGATGAAGGTCACGACCAGCAGGGGTGTGCCCTGGGTCACGTCGAACAGGTCGGCGAACTCGACGAACTTGCGGCCCTGAAGCTTGCGCAGCACGATGCTCATGTGTTCGCGCACCGACAGCTCTTCCCGGCTGATGCGGTGGTGTTGCACCAGCTTGGCCCGCTTGAGGATGTCGCGCCAGGCGCTTTGCAGGTCCAGCACGCTCACATCCGGAAAACGCGGCACCAGCGCCTGCTCGACGTAGACCTGCGCGCGCAGGAAATCGCGGCCGTACTGGGGCATGTCGGCCAGGCGCTGCGCCGCGATCTTCATCTGCTCGTATTCGAGCAGCCGGCGCACCAGCTCGGCACGCGGGTCTTCGGCCTCCTCGCCGTCGGCGGTCTTCTTGGGCGGCAGCAGCATGCGCGACTTGATCTCGATCAGCATGGCCGCCATCAGCAGGTATTCGGCGGCCAGTTCGAGGTTGCTGGCGCGGATCTCGTCGACGTAGCTCAGGTACTGGCGGGTGACCGCCGCCATCGGAATGTCGAGGATGTTGAAGTTCTGCTTGCGGATCAGGTACAGCAGCAGGTCCAGGGGGCCTTCAAAGGCCTCCAGGAAGACGCGCAGCGCGTCCGGTGGGATGTAGAGGTCGCGCGGCAGGTCGAACAGGGGCTCGCCGTACAGGCGTGCCACCGCCACGTGGTCCACGACCTCGGGCAGGACCGCATCCAGGCCCTCGGGCGGGTCGTCGAGGACCGGGTTGTCCGGGTTCATGGTCAGTCAGCCGTGGACCGTGCCGGGGATCAGAGGGGGGTGGGCTCGGTCTGGTAGACGTAGGGCTTCTGGGGCACGCGGGCGGCCTCGGCCTGACGCTGGAACTCGCGGTCGACCTGCTTGTCCCACAGCAGGGAGCGCCCCTGGCGCTGACCTTCCTCAAGCTCCGGGCGGGCGGTCTTGAGCTGGTCGATGAACTGCGTGGCGTCGGAGGTGTAGTGGGGGCGACCGAAGATGGACATGCTTGTCTCTCTGCAAAGCGGACGGTGAGGGGAATCAGGGATTTTACCGATCCGCCGCCACCCCTGCAGGCAGGGGCTCCACCGACCGGCTGTCCCAGTTCAGTACCGTCTCACGCACGGTCATCCGGGGGGCCAGCGCGGGGAACTCGCGCCGGATCACATCGGCCGCGAACCGCGCCATGAAGCGCGACTTGAGTTCGGCCCGAGCCCGGTCCACACCGATGTCCTCGTAGGGCACCGAGGACAGGACGAGGAACCCGTCGTCCGGGATGCGGCCGGCCGCCATGTTGCCCTCGATGATGCCCGCTGCCTTGCGGATGGGGTCGGCCAGGTCGGGGCTGTAGGGGCCGATGATCAGCGCCACGTTGGGCAGGTGCAGCCAGTCGAAACCTCGACCGACGCAGATCATCCATTCGCGGTGCTCGATGTCCAGGGACCGTTCGGTCTGCCGCAGGGCGGCGATGTGGGCCAGGTTGCCTTCCAGCAGGGGCAGCAGGTCGGCGCGCATCCTGGCCGGCATGTCGGGCAGGAGCTGCTGCAGGCGGGCTGGCAGCTCCGGCCGATCCGCCTCGCTCAGATCGGCCATCGACAGGGTCTGGCCATCGCGCCCGTGCAGGACCAGGGCTTCCTCGTCGGTCTCGAAACCGCAGACCAACGGGTAGACGGTGCCGTGTCCCTGCCCGAACAGTGCGGAGACCTCTTCGCGGATGCCGAAGGTGTGTGCCCGGGCGTCGTCGGTCCGGTAGTGAAAGCCGGCACAGCCACGACGTTCGTCACCGCGCGAGTAGTGGTAGGTGATCATCATGAGCGCCTGCCGGCCGCTGGCGACCACCTTGCCGACTGCGGCCGTCAGCGTTTCCCCCAGATGGGGCCATCCCAGGTGGAAGATACCCCCGAGGTTGCGGAACGGCAGGATGATGCCTTTGGGTGTGCGGGTGGCCACCGGGATATTGATGCGGCCATCCATGCATTTCATCACCAGGATCGCCGTGGGATGACTGGCGTGGTAGCGCTGACGGGCCAGCCAGGCTTCCGGACTGGCGTATTCGCCCGCATGGCGCCGGGCCAGGTCGAACAGCCAGTCAATGCGCTCCGCAATGGGTCGGTGGTGAACGGAGGTTGTCATGCCTGGGCCGCCGGGTCAGTCTATTGGCAGGTGTGCAGCCGATCCGCGAAGCCGGAGCGCCGGATCAGGGACATGGGTTGCTCGTGCAGACCCACCATGCCCAGGTGGGCGCCCCGTTTCTCCAGCGCCTTGTGCAATTGCTCCAGGGCGTCCAGGCCGGTGGTGTCCAGCGAGACGAGCTGGCTGGCGTCCAGCATGACGTGAGTACCTGTCGGCGCGGCCTCAACCTCGGCCACGATGGGGTCGATCTTGGCCACGGCGCCGAAGAAAAGTGAGCCGTATAACCGGTAGGTGAGCTGGTGCTCATGCCGGGCGACGAGGTCGGCCCTGAAGAGGTCGCTCTGGCGCCGCACGAACAGCACCACAGCCAGCACCAGACCGAGTTCGACCGCCACCGTGAGGTCGAAGACGATGGTGACCAGGAAGGTGGAAACCATCATCAGGCGGTAGTGGTTGCTGAACTGGCGCAGGCGGGCGAACTCTTTCCATTCGCCCATGTTCCAGGCGACGAACAGCAGCACACCGGCCAGCACCGCCAGCGGGATGTGCTGGGCCAGCGGCGCGGCCAGCAGCACCACGGCCGCCAGGGTGAGGGCATGCACGATGCCGGCGATGGGCGACGTGGCGCCCGAGCGGATGTTGGTCACCGTGCGGGCAATGGTGCCGGTGGCCGGCATCCCGCCAAAGAAGGGCACCACCGCGTTGGCCACGCCCTGCGCCATGAGCTCCTGGTTGGGGTCGTGCTTGGGGGTGTCGCCCAGCTGGTCGGCCACCCGGGCGCAGAGCAGCGATTCGATGGCGCCCAGCATCGCAATCGTCAGGGTGGGGGTGACCAGCAGCCGGACGGTCTCCCAGGAGAAGTCGGGCAACTCGAACGCGGGCACCCCCTGAGGGATGCCGCCAAAGCGGGTGCCGATCGTCTCGACCGGCAGGCTCAGGGCCCAGGCTGCGACCGACAGTGTGACCAGGGCCACCACCGGCGCTGGCAGCCGGGACGTGGCCTTCAGGGCCGAGACGGTATCGATCTGTTCGATCTGGCGGCGGAACTGCGAGTCGACCGCCCAGAGCCGGGGCCAGATGAACAGGCCGATGACACAGATCACACCCAGGCCAAAGGCCCAGGGGTTGAAGCTGTCGAGGTGGCGTGAAATGGTGGCGATCTGGCTGAAAAAGTCGGCCGGCATCTTGGTGATGTCCAGCCCGAACCAGTCCCGCAGTTGCGACAGGCCGATCAGCACCGCGATGCCGTTGGTGAAGCCGATGACCACACTCACGGGCACATAGCGCACCAGCGTCCCGAGGCGGAACAGGCCCAGCAGGAACAGCAGCACCCCCGCACTGGCCGTGGCGATCAGCAGGTTGGCCACGCCGTAGCGTTCGACGATCCCGTAGACGATGACGATGAACGCACCGGCCGGGCCACCGATCTGCACCGAGGTGCCGCCGAGCGCGGAAATCAGGAAGCCGGCGATGATGGCCGTCCACAGGCCCGCTTCGGGCTTGAGGCCCGAGGCGATGGCGAAGGCCATGGCCAGAGGCAGCGCCACGATGCCCACGGTCGCTCCTGCCCCGACATCACGGGCCAAACGTTCCTTGTTGTAATCCCGCAGATCCTGAACGATGCGGGGGCGAAAGGGGGCGAGGGGCGGCAACTTGACGGCCATCTGCCGATCTTAGCCACGCGCTGGCTTCGCGAAGCTGACACGGTGTGCGCTTCGTCGTCGGGGTTTACACCGACTCAGCGGGCGTGCAGGCGGTGCCAGTCGTCCAGCAGCGGGCGCAGCACCAGCAGGAGCAGCAGTGCCGCCAGCGGCACCGTGCTGATGTAGCCCAGGTACTTGAACCCCAGGGCGCCGGCGACGCCGCCCACCAGAAAGCTGGCCACGAGCTGGGCATGCACCTTCAGGCGTTTGCGGTCTGCCTGTACGGGTGCCATGTCGGGGTGGCGGTTGACGTAGAGCAGCTTGCCCAGTTCGATACCCAGGTCAGTGATCAGGCCGGTCAGGTGGGTGGTGCGGATGCGCGCCTGCGAAATCTTGGTGATGACGGCATTCTGCAGGCCCATGATGTAGCACAGCAGCACCACGGTGACCGGCAGGAACAGGGTGTGCCAGAGGCTCATGGCGGCACCGAACAGACCGAAGATCAGCAGCAGCGCCGCTTCGATCAGCAGGGGAAGGCCATAGGCACTGCGCAGTTGCAGGCGCATGCCCCAGTTGACGATCCATGCGGTGCTCATCGCACCCAGCAGGAAGGCCAGCACCGAGGCGATGCCTGCACCGACCAGCGCGAACTGTCCCAGCACCAGGTTGTCGGTCAGCGATGAAAGAATGCCGGTCATGTGCGAGGTGTACTGGCCCACGGCCAGAAAGCCACCCGCGTTGGTGGCCCCCGCGACAAAAGCCAGCACCGTGCCGAGCTTCAGGTCCGCCTGCGGCGTGCGCTGCAGGGCGGTGAAGCCACGGATCGGGGCAAACATGCCAGCAGTGGTCAGTGAATGCGCATGCCGGGCGTGGCGCCCGGCCAGGGGTGCAGCACATGGATGCCGGGCTGGGCTTTCTCGTCGGCGTGGCTGGCGGCCAGCACCATGCCTTCGCTGATGCCGAACTTCATCTTGCGCGGGGCCAGGTTGGCCACCATCACCGTGAGTTTGCCCTCCAGGTCTTCGGGCTTGTACATGCTGGCAATGCCGCTGAAGACATTGCGGGTCTTGCCTTCGCCCACGTCCAGGGTCAGGCGCAGCAGCTTGGTCGAACCTTCGACCGCTTCGCACTTGACGATCAGGGCGATGCGCAGGTCGACCTTGGCGAAATCGTCGATGGAAATCGTTGGGGCAATGGCCTCGCCGCCGGGCCGCCCCAAGGCGAGGTCAGCCCCCTCGGGGGGCAGCGAACCAGGCGCAGCCGGGAGCGTGGGGGCCACATTCTGGGGTTCGAACAGTGCATCGAGCTGCTTGATGTCCACGCGCTGCATCAGGTGCTGGTAGACGCCGATGCGGTGGCCGGCGCCCAGGAGCCTGGAGGCGTCGGCGAAGCACATGGGTTCGATCTGCAGGAAGGCCTCGACATTGGCGGCCAGGGCCGGCAGCACGGGCTTGAGGTAGAGCGAGATCAGGCGGAAGGCTTCAATGCAGGTGGTGCAGACGTCCTGCAGGCGGCCGTCCATGCCCTCCTGCTTGGCCAGCTCCCAGGGCTTGTTCTGGTCGACATAAGCGTTGACGCGGTCGGCCAGTTGCATGATCTCGCGCAGCGCCTTGCCGTATTCACGCTCGGCGTACAGCTCGGCCACCGCGGGAGCCGCGGTCTGGATGTGGTCGAGCAGTGCGTCGCCATCGGCCGAGACGGCGCCGAGCTGGCCGTCGAAGCGTTTGGCGATGAAGCCGGCCGCACGCGAGGCGATGTTGACATACTTGCCGATCAGGTCGCTGTTGACACGCAGCATGAAGTCGTCGCGGTTGAAGTCGACGTCCTCGTTCTTGCCGGTGAGCTTGGCGGCCAGGTAGTAACGCAGCCATTCGGGGTTCATGCCCAGGCTCAGGTACTTCAAAGGGTCCAGGCCGGTGCCCCGGCTCTTGCTCATCTTCTCGCCGTTGTTGATGGTCAGGAAACCGTGCACGAAGACCGCGTTGGGCACCTTGCGGCCGCTGAACTTGAGCATGGCCGGCCAGAAGAGGGTGTGGAAGGTGATGATGTCCTTGCCGATGAAGTGGTGCTGCTCGGTGGTCGGGTCGGCCATGAAGGCGTCGTAGTCCCGGCCTGTCTTGCCAAAGTAGTTCTTGAGCGAGGCGAGGTAGCCGATGGGTGCGTCCAGCCAGACGTAGAAATACTTGCCCGGGGCATCGGGGATCTCGATGCCGAAGTAGGGCGCGTCGCGGCTGATGTCCCAGTCGCCCATCTTGGGCTTGCCGTCCGGACCGGGTTCTATCCACTCGGCGATCTTGTTGAGGACCTCGGGCTGCACAGCGCCACTCTGCGTCCACTGGTCCAGGAAGGCCAGGCAGCGCGGGTCGGACAGCTTGAAGAAGAAGTGATCGGAGGTCTTGAGCACCGGCGTGGCCCCGGAGAGGGCCGAGTACGGGTTCTTGAGTTCGGTGGGTGCATAGACCGCGCCGCAGACCTCGCAGTTGTCGCCGTACTGGTCCTTGGCGCCGCATTTGGGGCATTCGCCCTTGATGAAGCGGTCGGGCAGGAACATGGCCTTCTCGGGGTCGAAGAACTGCTCGATGGTGCGGGTCTCGATCAGGTCATTGGCCTTGAGGGCGCGGTAGATGTCCTGGGCCAGCTGGTGGTTTTCCGGGCCGTCGGTACTGTGCCAGTTGTCAAAGCCGATGTGGAAGCCATCCAGGTATTGCTTGCGGCCGGCGGCGATGTCGGCCACGAATTGCTGGGGCGTCTTGCCCGCCTTCTCTGCGGCAATCATGATCGGCGCCCCGTGCGCGTCGTCGGCGCAGACGAAATGCACCTCGTGGCCCTGCATGCGCTGGAACCGCACCCAGATGTCGGCCTGGATGTACTCCATGATGTGGCCAATGTGGAAATGGCCGTTGGCGTAGGGAAGGGCGGTGGTGACGAACAGGCGGCGCTGGCTCATGGCAGCTTTCTTTCGGTATCGGCTGGGGAAAACCCGTGATTTTAGGTGGCCTATGTCCATATGGGGGCTGGGTGAATCGGGGGAGTCCCCGCGCAGGGGTAGACTTCGGCCACTTTTCACCGTTTAGCGATACGCCCCACAGGAGACCCGATTCCATGGCCGTCGACCAACAAGCCCTGCTGCAGGCCCTGCAGGGTGTCACCGATCCGAACACCGGCAAGGACTTCGTGTCCACCAAAGCGCTCAAGAACCTGCAGGTGCAGGACGGCGACGTGGCGTTTGATGTCGAGCTGGGCTACCCGGCCAAAAGCCAGATGCCGGCCTTGCGGCGCGCCCTGATCACAGCCGCCAAGGAAGTGGCGGGTGTCGAGAACGTCTCGGTCAACCTGAGCGTGAAGATCATTCCCCACGCCGTGCAGCGCGGCGTGCAACTGTTGCCCAACGTCAAGAACATCGTCGCCGTGGCCTCGGGCAAGGGCGGTGTGGGCAAGAGCACGACCACGGTCAACCTGGCGCTGGCCCTGGCGGCCGAAGGAGCCAAGGTCGGTATTCTGGACGCCGACATCTATGGCCCGAGCCAGCCGATGATGATGGGTATCGAGGGTCGTCCCGAGAGCACGGACGGCAAGACCATGGAGCCGCTGGAGAACTACGGCGTGCAGGTCATCTCGATCGGCTTCCTGATCGACAAGGACGAGGCCATGATCTGGCGCGGTCCAATGGCCACGCAGGCGCTGGAGCAACTGCTGCGCCAGACGAACTGGAAGGACCTGGATTACCTGCTGGTGGACATGCCGCCCGGCACCGGTGACATCCAGCTCACCTTGTCGCAGCGCGTGCCGATCACTGGTGCGGTCATTGTCACCACACCTCAGGACATCGCCCTGCTGGATGCGCGCAAGGGCATCCGCATGTTCGACAAGGTGGGCGTCCCGATCCTGGGCATCGTGGAGAACATGGCGGTGTACTGCTGCCCCAACTGCGGCCACGTGGAGCACATCTTCGGTGCCGATGGCGGCAAGAACATGGCCGCCGAGGTAGGTACCGATTACCTGGGCTCCTTGCCGCTGAACATGTCGATCCGCGTGCAGGCCGACAGCGGCATGCCCACCGTGGTGGCGGATCCGGAGGGCGAAGTCGCCAACATCTACAAGACGGTGGCGCGTCAGGTGGCCATCAAGATTGCGGCCAAGGCCAAGGATTTCTCCAGCAAGTTCCCGAGCATCAAGATTTCCAAGGACACCTGAGA
>JAJPEW010000082.1 GCA_021166755.1 Hydrogenophaga sp.
GCGCGTGCTGGGGCTGCCCATGGTGGTGGTCGCCATCCTGTTCCTGGGGTACACGTTCGCGGGTCCCTACATGCCCGATCTCCTGGCACACAAGGGGGATTCGCTGGATCGCGCCATGACCCACCAGTGGCTGACCACCGAGGGCGTCTACGGTGTGGCGCTAGGGGTGTCCAGCGGCTTCATCTTCCTGTTCGTGCTGTTCGGTTCGCTGCTGGACAAGGCGGGCGCAGGCAACTACTTCATCAAGTCGGCCTTTGCCCTGCTGGGGCACATGCGCGGTGGCCCCGCCAAGGCGGCGGTCGTGTCTTCCGCTGCCACGGGGGTGATTTCCGGTTCGTCCATCGCCAACGTGGTCACGACCGGCACCTTCACCATTCCACTGATGAAGCGGGTGGGCTACCGTGGTGACCAGGCCGGCGCGGTCGAGGTGTCTTCCTCTGTCAACGGCCAGATCATGCCGCCGGTGATGGGCGCTGCCGCCTTCCTCATGGTCGAGTACGTGGGCATCCCGTATGTCGAGGTGATGAAGCACGCCTTCCTGCCGGCCATCATTTCCTACATCGCGCTGTTCTACATCGTTCACCTGGAGGCCCTCAAAGCCGACATGAAAGGGCTGCCGCGCCGTGGCAACAGCACCGGCACGCAGCGTCTGGTCTCCTTTCTGACCACGGTCACCGGTTTCATCGTGCTGGCCGGCATCACCTACTACGTCATTGGCTTCCTGAAGTCTTTGCTGGGCGACGCCGCCATGGTGGCCATCGGTCTGGCGCTGATGGCCATCTATGTGGGGCTGCTGTGGCTGGGCTCACGCCAGCCCGAACTGCCGCTGGACGACCCGAATGCCCCTGTGTTCGAGCTGCCCGAGACCGGCCCCACCGTGAAGTCCGGCCTGCACTACCTGCTGTCGGTCGTGGTGCTGGTCTGGTGCCTGATGGTTGAGCGCCTGTCGCCCGCGCTCTCGGCTTTCTGGGCCACGGTGTTCATGATCTTCGTGATGCTGACCCAAAAGCCGATCATTGGCTACTTCCGGGGCGACCACCGTTTCGGCGATCACCTCAAAGCCGGCTGGCATGACCTGATCGACGGACTGGTTACCGGAGCGCGCAACATGATCGGCATTGGCGTGGCCACGGCCGCCGCCGGCATCATCGTCGGCACCGTCTCGCTCACCGGTGTCGGCCTGGTGATGACCGAAGTGGTGGAGATCCTCTCGGGCGGCAACCTGATGCTCATGCTGGTGCTGGTCGCCGTCATCAGCCTGATCCTGGGCATGGGCCTGCCCACCACGGCCAACTACATCGTGGTGTCCACGCTCATGGCGCCGGTGATCGTGGAACTGGGGGCCCAGAGTGGGCTGATCGTGCCGCTGATCGCCGTGCACCTGTTCGTGTTCTATTTTGGTCTCATGGCCGATGTCACGCCACCGGTCGGCCTGGCCTCATTCGCGGCCGCCGCCATTGCCAAGCACGACCCGATCAAGACCGGCATCACCGCGTTCTACTACAGCATGCGCACGGCGATCCTGCCGTTCCTGTTCATCTTCAACACCCAGTTGCTGCTGATCGGATTGGATGGCCCTCTGCATGTGGCGCTGACCATGGGCTCGGCCCTGGTAGCCATGCTGGTGTTCGCCGCATCAACCTCAGGCTATTTCTTTGCCCGCAACCGGTGGTACGAAACCATCCTCATGCTGCTGATCTGCTTCACCCTGTTCCGGCCCGGTTTCTGGATGGACATGATCAAGCCCCCCTTCGAGGAGCTCAAAGGCCAGGCCATGGTCACCGCCATCGAGGCCGCCCCGGCGGGCACCGAAAAGCGCGTCTGGATCGAGGGCATGAACATCGACGGCGATGAGGTGCGCAAGGGGGTCTTGCTGCCGCTGGGCGAGACCGGCGATGTGAAGGCTCGGCTGGCCACCGCCGGCCTGACCGTCATGGCCGACGGCGATGCGCTCATCGTCATGGGGGTGAAGTTCGGCAGTCGGGCAGAAAAGCTCGGCATCGAGCAGAGCTTCCGCATCACCTCGATCGAGATGCCTTCCGACCGACCCGCCAAGGAATGGTTCTTCGTTCCTGCGCTGCTGCTGCTGGCGGGCATCGTTGCCCTCCAGCGACGTCGGTCGGCCAAGGCCTGAAGCCAGCGATGACGACGACACCCCGCATCGCCCTGATCCACGCCCTGGCCCATTCGGTCGAGCCGATCAACGCCGAGTTTGAACGGGCCTGGCCCGAGGCCATCCGCATGAACCTGCTGGACGACAGCCTGTCGGCGGATCTGGCCCGGCAGGGCAGGGGGCTGGACGCGGTCATGCACCAGCGGTTCGAAACCCTGGCCGCCTATGCCGAGGGCACCGGTGCCCAGGCCATTCTCTTCACCTGTTCGGCCTTCGGGCCGTGCATCGAGGCTGCGGCGGCCCGGCGCCCGCACATGCCGGTGCTCAAGCCCAACGAGGCCATGATCGCCGATGTGGCTTCGGTGGCGGGACCGGTGGGGCTGATCGCCTCGTTTGCCCCGACACTGGCCTCCATGCCGGCCGAGTTTCCCGCCTCGGTCGAGCTGAAAACCGGGCTGGTGGCCCAGGCCATGGATGCGCTCAACCGTGGGGACACGGCGACGCACGATGCCCTCGTGGTTCAGGCGGCCCGTCAGCTGGCGGATCAGGGGTGTCAGGCCATCGCACTGGCGCAGTTCAGCATGGCGCGTGCAGCGCCCGCCGTGACCCAGATGACCGGACTGCCGGTCTTCACCACGCCCGGCAGTGCCGTGCGCCTGCTTCGGCGGCGCTTGAGCGCCTGAGGAGGGCGCCGCCAGCAGCTACAATAGAAGGTTGCCGTCAAACGGTGCCCATGGTGACGTGCTGCGATCCGATCGCGGCAGAGAATGCCCTGGCAACCGGCGCGCGGGTGGCGAAATTGGTAGACGCACCAGGTTTAGGTCCTGACGCCAGCAATGGTGTGGGGGTTCGAGTCCCCCCCCGCGCACCACGGTACCGTGGAACAGATCCTTACCGGTCGGCCAGAGAGTCTGGCAGGCCGACATCCTTTTGGAGATTGACATGACCGTCACCGTTGAAACCCTGGAAAAGCTCGAGCGCAAGATCACGCTGACGCTGCCTGCCGACGTGATCAGGAACGAGGTCGAGAGCCGCCTCAAGCGCCTGGCCCGCCAGGTCAAGATGGACGGTTTCCGTCCTGGCAAGGTCCCCATGAACGTGGTGGCTCAGCGCTATGGCTACTCCGTGCACTACGAAGTCATGAACGACAAGGTGGGCGAGGCGTTTGCCCAGGCTGCCAACGAAGCCAAGCTGCGCGTGGCTGGTCAACCCCAGATCACCGAGAAGGAAGGCGCCCCCGAAGGCCAGCTGTCCTTCGACGCCGTGTTCGAGGTCTACCCCGAAGTCAAGATTGCCGACCTGGCCACCGCCGAGGTCGAGAAGGTGACCGCCGAGGTCAGCGACGCCGCCATCGACCGCACCCTGGACATCCTGCGCAAGCAGCGCCGCACCTTCGCCCAACGCGCCAAGGACGAGCCGGCACAGGACGGTGACCGCGTCACCATCGATTTCGCCGGCAAGATCGACGGCGAGGCCTTCGAAGGCGGCAAGGCCGAAGGCTTCCAGTTCCTGGTTGGCGAAGGCCAGATGCTCAAGGAGTTTGAAGATGCCGTGCGTGGCATGAAGGCGGGCGAGTCCAAGACCTTCCCGCTGGCCTTCCCTGAGGATTACCACGGCAAGGACGTGGCCGGCAAGACCGCCGACTTCCTGGTGACGCTGCACAAGATCGAGGCGGCCCACCTGCCGGCCGTGGACGAAGCGCTGGCCAAGTCCCTGGGCGTGGCCGAAGGCACCGTTGAGGCCCTGCGTGCCGACATCAAGAAGAACCTGGAGCGCGAGGTCAAGTTCCGCGTGATGGCCCGCAACAAGCAGGCCGCCATGGACGCCCTGGTGGCCAAGGCCGAGCTCGACCTGCCCAAGTCGGTGGTTCAGGCCGAGATCGACCGCCTGGTCGAAGGTGCCCGTGCCGACCTCAAGCAGCGTGGCATCAAGGACGCCGACAAGGCACCGATCCCGGCCGAGCTGTTCCAGGAGCAGGCCGAGCGTCGCGTGCGTCTGGGTCTGGTGGTGGCCGAGCTGGTCCGCACCAACGAACTGCACGCCAAGCCCGAGCAGATCGAGTCGCACATCCAGGAGCTGGCTGCCTCTTATGAGAAGCCGGCGGACGTGGTTCGCTGGTACCACAGCGACAACCGCCGCATGGCCGAGATCGAGGCCGTGGTGATCGAGAACAATGTGGCCGAGTACGTGCTGTCCAAGGCCAAGGTGACCGACAAGACCCTGAGCTTCGAAGAGCTGATGGGTCAGGCCTGATCGCCCCAGGCGATCGTCGGTCGCGAAAGAGGGCGGGGCAACCCGCCCTCTTTTTTTGTCCCCGGTCTTGCACATGGCGGCTTTGCCGCCACCTCTGGCAGGCTGGTCATTCCGGCCCCCGAGCCGGTCAATGTCGAGGTTGGTTACAGTAGCGGCATGGCAATGCATCAATACATGGAGAAACGCATGAGCGCAATGGACATCCAGGGTCTGGGCATGGTGCCCATGGTCATCGAGCAATCGGGCCGCGGTGAGCGCGCCTATGACATCTATTCGCGTCTGCTCAAGGAGCGCGTGGTGTTCCTGGTCGGCCCGGTCAACGACCAGTCGGCCAACCTGGTGGTGGCGCAGCTGCTGTTCCTGGAGAGCGAAAACCCCGACAAGGACATTTCCTTCTACATCAATTCCCCGGGTGGTTCGGTCAGTGCCGGCATGGCGATCTTCGACACCATGAACTTCATCAAGCCGGACGTCTCGACCCTGTGCATCGGCATGGCCGCCAGCATGGGCGCCTTCCTGCTGGCCGCCGGTACCAAGGGCAAGCGGTTCGCACTGCCCAACAGCAAGGTCATGATCCACCAGCCGCTGGGCGGCACCCAGGGTCAGGCCACCGAGATCGAGATTCACGCCCGCGAGATCCTCAAGACCCGCGAGCAGCTCAACAAGATCCTGGCCGAGCGCACCGGCCAGCCGCTGGAGAAGATCGAGCGCGATACCGAGCGCGACTACTACCTCAGTGCCGCCGAATCGGCCGAATACGGCCTGATTGACAAGGTGATCGACCGCCGCGCGTCGGCCGCCTGATTCTTGCCAGGCTGTCCTGTCAGTCGAAAGACCGCGCAGATGCCGGTCTTTTCTGCTGATCGGCAGCCTCTGTCCTTGTTCTATCATTGAACCCGGTTTCCCTTCCGACACGCACGACCCCAATCCATGGCCGACAAGAAAGCCGCTACCGGTGAGAAAGCGCTCTACTGCTCCTTTTGCGGCAAGAGCCAGCACGAGGTCAAGAAGCTGATCGCGGGCCCCTCCGTGTTCATCTGCGACGAGTGCATCGACCTGTGCAACGACATCATCCGCGACGAACTCCCCGGTCTGGATGCGGTCAAGAGCACCGGAGACGAGCTGCCCACCCCCGCCCAGCTCAAGAACAACCTTGACAACTACGTCATCGGCCAGGAAGCCGCCAAGCGTGCGCTGGCTGTGGCCGTCTACAACCACTACAAGCGGCTGCGTCACAAGCAGGCGGCTCACAAGGACGGTGTTGAGCTGTCCAAGAGCAACATCCTCCTGATCGGCCCGACCGGCTCCGGCAAGACCCTGCTGGCCCAAACCATGGCCCGTATGCTGAACGTGCCATTCGTGATGGCGGACGCCACCACATTGACCGAAGCCGGCTACGTGGGGGAAGACGTCGAGAACATCGTCGCCAAGCTGCTGCAAAGCTGCAACTACGACATCGAGCGTGCCCAGCAAGGCATCGTCTACATCGACGAGATCGACAAGATCACCCGCAAGTCCGACAACCCGTCCATCACCCGTGATGTGTCCGGCGAGGGTGTCCAGCAGGCACTGCTCAAGCTGATCGAAGGCACGATGGCCAGCGTGCCGCCCCAGGGCGGGCGCAAGCACCCCAACCAGGACTTCCTGCAGGTCGATACCACCAACATCCTCTTCATCTGCGGTGGTGCGTTCGCCGGGCTCGAAAAGATCATCGAGAACCGGACCGAAGCCTCTGGCATGGGTTTCGGTGCCGTCGTTCGCAGCAAGAACCAGCGTAGCCTGACCGAAGCCTTCCGCGACATCGAGCCCGAGGACCTGATCAAGTTCGGCCTCATCCCCGAATTGGTGGGGCGTCTGCCCGTGATCGCCAGCCTGGCGGAACTGAGCGAAGACGCACTGGTCGAAATCCTGACGGCACCCAAGAATGCCGTGGTCAAGCAGTATGCCCAGTTGCTCGGCATGGAAGGCGTCGAGTTGGAGGTTCGTCCGGCGGCACTCAAGGCCATTGCCCGCAAGGCCCTGGCGCGCAAGACCGGTGCCCGCGGCCTGCGGTCCATTCTCGAGAACGCGCTGATCGATACCATGTTCGATCTGCCAGGCATGAGCAATGTGGAAAAGGTGGTGGTGGACGAATCCACCATTGAGGAAAACAAGGCGCCCCTGCTGGTGTTCCGCGAAGCGGCCAAGCAGGCCTGAGATAGGCACGGCTGAGCGCCATCTGCATGGTGCCAGCCCCTGGTTGGCGTAGCCGCCCGCTTGATTCGGACGGCTCCGGCCCCAACTGCCGTTTTTGTCGAGGTTGAATATGTCCGGACAAACCCCATTGCCCAGCATCCCGGTGGATCTGCCACTGCTGCCCCTGCGCGACGTGGTGGTCTTCCCCCACATGGTGATCCCGCTGTTCGTCGGCCGGCCCAAGAGCATCAAGGCGCTCGAGTCGGCCATGGAGGCCGAGCGACGCATCATGCTGGTGGCCCAGAAGGCCGCCGCCAAAGACGAGCCTTCGACCGACGACATGTTCGAGATGGGCTGTGTGGCCACCATCCTGCAGATGCTCAAGCTGCCCGATGGCACGGTGAAAGTGCTCGTCGAGGGCCTGCAGCGCGCCAAGGTGCTGGGCATTCGTGAAGGCGAGAGCCATTTCATCGCCCATGTCGACCCGATCGATCCTTCGCTTGAGCGGGCTGACGTGCGGGCCACCGAGCTCGAAGCGCTGCGCCGGGCGGTGATGCAGCAGTTCGACCAGTACGTCAAGCTCAACAAGAAGATCCCGTCCGAGATCCTGACGTCCATCTCCAGCATCGACGATCCGGGTCGGCTTGCCGACACCATCGCAGCCCACCTGCCGCTCAAGCTGGAGAACAAGCAGGTGGTGCTGGACCTCGATCCGGTGACCAAGCGGCTGGAGAACCTGTTCGAGCAGCTCGAGCGTGAGGTGGACATCCTCAACGTCGACAAGCGCATCCGTGGCCGCGTCAAGCGCCAGATGGAGAAGAACCAGCGCGACTTCTACCTGAATGAGCAGGTCAAGGCCATCCAGAAGGAACTCGGCGAAGGCGAAGAGGGGGCTGACCTCGAAGAGATCGAGAAGAAGATCAAGGCCGCCAAGATGCCGGCCGAGGCTCGCAAGAAGGCCGAGGCCGAGTTCAAGAAGCTCAAGCTGATGTCGCCCATGTCGGCCGAGGCCACCGTGGTGCGCAACTACATCGACGCCCTGGTTGGTCTGCCGTGGAGCAAGAAAACCAAGATCAAGCACGACCTGGCACATGCCGAGGACGTGCTCAACGAAGACCACTACGGTCTGGAGAAGGTCAAGGACCGTATCCTCGAATACCTCGCGGTGCAGCAGCGGGTCGACAAGGTCAAGGCGCCGATCCTTTGTCTGGTGGGGCCTCCAGGCGTGGGCAAGACCTCACTCGGCCAGTCCATCGCCAAAGCCACCGGGCGCAAGTACGTCCGCATGGCCCTGGGTGGCATGCGCGACGAGGCCGAGATCCGCGGCCACCGTCGCACCTACATCGGGGCCATGCCGGGCAAGGTCTTGCAGAGCCTGAACAAGGTCGGCACGCGCAACCCGCTGTTCCTGCTCGACGAGATCGACAAGCTGGGCACCGATTTCCGCGGTGATCCGTCGTCGGCTCTCTTGGAGGTGCTCGACCCCGAGCAGAATCACACCTTTGCCGACCACTATGTCGAGGTCGACTTCGACCTCTCCGACGTGATGTTCGTGGCCACGTCCAACTCGATGAACATCCCGCCAGCGCTGCTGGACCGGATGGAAGTCATCCGCCTTTCGGGTTACACCGAGGACGAAAAGACCAACATCGCGATGCGTTACCTGCTGCCCAAGCAGCTCAAGAACAACGGTATCAAGGATGGCGAGCTGGAGGTCACCGAGTCCGCGGTTCGCGACATCGTTCGCTACTACACCCGCGAGGCCGGTGTGCGCTCGCTGGAGCGCGAACTCTCCAAGATCTGCCGCAAGGTCGTCAAGGGTCTGCTCCTCAAGAAGTACGAGCCCACCGTGGTGGTGACCGCCGACAACCTGCCCGATTTCCTGGGCGTGCGCAAGTACACCTATGGCCGTGCCGAGCAGCAGAACCAGGTGGGGCAGGTCGTTGGCCTGGCCTGGACCGAGGTGGGTGGCGATCTGCTGACCATCGAGGTGGCCATCATGCCGGGCAAGGGCGGCACCATCCGTACCGGTTCGCTGGGCGACGTCATGAAGGAGTCGGTCGAGGCCGCCCGCACGGTGGTGCGCAGCCGCGCCCGCGCGCTGGGCATCAAGGATGAGATGTTCGACAAGCGCGACATCCACATTCACGTCCCGGACGGAGCGACCCCCAAGGATGGCCCGAGCGCGGGCATCGCCATGACCACGGCACTGGTGTCTTCGCTCACGGGGATTCCGGTGCGGGCCGACGTGGCGATGACCGGTGAGATCACGCTGCGGGGTGAAGTCACCGCCATCGGTGGCCTCAAGGAGAAGCTGCTTGCGGCATTGCGCGGTGGCATCAAGACGGTCATCATCCCGGAAGAGAACGTCAAGGACCTCGCCGAGATCCCTGACAACGTCAAGCAGGGCCTGGAAATCGTGCCGGTCAAGTGGATCGACAAGGTGCTTTCCATCGCTCTGGAGCGCCAACCGGTGCCCCTGACCGACGAAGAGGTGGCTGCCCAGGTGGCCGCTGCTGCGTCGACCCCGGCGGCATCGTCCGATGCGGTGAAACACTGATCGAAAAATTTTCGGGGTCTTGAAGAAGGGCGGATTTTTACGCTATAATTTCAGCTTCTGACGAACACTAGTGATTGTCAGAAAATGCGGGAATAGCTCAGTTGGTAGAGCGCAACCTTGCCAAGGTTGAGGTCGCGAGTTCGAACCTCGTTTCCCGCTCCAGATTCCACAAAAGGGAAGCCAAGCTTCCCTTTTTTGTCGGATGCGGTGCGCTGGCTTTGCCGGTGCGTTGCATGAGGCGCGATAGCAAAGCGGTTATGCAACGGATTGCAAATCCGTCTAGTCCGGTTCGACTCCGGATCGCGCCTCCAGCCACCTCGGTGGCGCACCGGCATGAAAAGTTGTTGCGGGAATAGCTCAGTTGGTAGAGCGCAACCTTGCCAAGGTTGAGGTCGCGAGTTCGAACCTCGTTTCCCGCTCCATTCATCGACAAGGGAAGCCTCGGCTTCCCTTGTTCGTTTCTGCCCTCGCCCCGGCGGTAGGCGCTGGCAGACCTGCGACAATCACCGATCCGCCTCGATGGTGAAATTGGTAGACACAGCGGACTTAAAATCCGCCGACCCTAACCGGTCGTACCGGTTCGATTCCGGTTCGAGGCACCAGCACTGCGCTGCCCTAGGCTTTTTCCGGTTTCGCCGGTACAGTGAGTTTTCATGACCCGTTTCAACGCCCCTTTCGAAATCCATGTCCATGGGGACGTGCCGCTGCGCGAGGATGTCGGGTATGACCAGATCCAGGAAGCACTCAAGCCGCTGTGGCAGTACGCCGGTGGCCGCTCGCTGGCAGCGGCGGCGGAAAGCAGCTACGAAGACGAGCCCGGCATCCGCTTCGACGCTCATACCCACCTCCTGCAGATCTGCTGGACCGTGCCCGGCGATGAGGACTTCCGCCAGGTGATCGAGGAAGCCTGCATGGGCCTCAACGACATCGCTGCCACGGGAGCACCCCTGGAGGTGTCCTTCTACGACACCGAGTTCGACGAGGATGAGGCCTCCGAAGAGGCGGAAGCGCGTGACGATTTCATGATGTGCTTTGTCGGACCGACCCCGGCGGCCATCATGCAGGTTCAGCGGGACCTGCTGGTCGAGGATGTGGTCCACCTCATGGAGCGTCATTTCGACGCCTCCGAACTGGGGGAGGTCGTGTCCGCCATCGACGGGCTGTTCAACCGCCGGTTCAACGACCTGGTCAGCTCGATGCAATTGGGTCGGCCGCCCAGAGGGCACGGCCCGTCCGGCCACGGTGGGCCGCGCAAGCCTCGCCACCTCCACTGACTGACCCCAGCGCCGTCGGTCCTCAGGCGCTAGACTGCCGGCATCGGGCCTTTTCTGCGCCCGGGAGATGCCATGGCACTGTTCTCTTCCGACGCGCTCAACCCCGGCGTCCAAAAGCGGGAAGTCTTCGGATGGGCGATGTATGACTTCGCCAACTCCGGCTACACCACGGTGGTGCTCACGGCGGTGTTTGCCGCCTACTTTGTCGGTGCGGTGGCCGGCGGGGCCAGCTGGGCCACTTTTGCCTGGACCGCGTCGCTGGCCGCGTCCAATGCGCTGGTGATGCTCAGCATTCCTGTGCTGGGCGCGTGGGCCGACCAGCATGGTGCCAAGAAACGGCTGCTGATGCTGAGCACCCTGGGCTGCGTGCTGTTCACTGCAGGCCTGGGGTTTGTGAAGCCCGGTGCCCTGGCGATGGCCGTGATCCTGATCATCTTGTCCAACCTGTGCTTTTCGTGGGGAGAGTCCCTGATTGCTGCCTTTCTGCCGGAACTGGCACGCCCTCAAGCCTTGGGCAGGGTCAGTGGTTGGGGCTGGAGCTTCGGATACCTGGGCGGCATGCTCACCCTGGGTCTGAGTCTGGCCTATGTGTTGCAGGCGCAGGCGCAAGGTGCACCCGCTTCGGAGTTTGTCCCAATCACCATGTGGATCACGGCCGCCGTGTTCGGTGCAGCGGCCATGGTGACCCTGCTGCTGGTCCATGAGCGACCGCCACTGGGCAGGGCCGCGCAGCAGCGCCACCGTGGTAGTGGGCAGGCCTCATGGCACCAGTTGCGCCAGAGCCTGGGGCGTGCAACGGCGTTCCCGGACTTCATGTGGCTGTTGGGCTGCGCCGTGGCTTACCAGGCCGGCGTGGCCGTGACGATCGCGCTGGCGGCCATCTATGCCGAGCAGGTCATCGGGTTCGCGCCGCAGGAAACCATGGTCTTGATCTTCGTGCTGAACATTGCGGCAGCGGCTGGGGCATTCGTCTTTGGCTATGGGCAGGACCGCATCGGGCACAAGCTGGCGTTGGGCCTGACCCTGATCGGCTGGACACTCACCTGCGTCCTGGCTGCCGTGACCACGACCAAGGAGGGGTTCTGGTACGCCGCTGCCATTGCAGGTGTCTGCATGGGGGCGAGCCAGTCGGCCGGTCGCGCCATGGCAGGACTTCTGGCGCCGGCCTCTCATCTGGCAGAGTTCTACGGCCTCTGGACATTTGCCACACGGCTGGCCAGCATCCTGGGACCGTTGACCTATGGCCTCGTCACGCTGGTGACCGGGGGCAACCAGCGCATGGCGATCCTGGTGACGGCCGTGATGTTCCTTCTTGGGCTCCTGCTGCTGTATCCGGTCAATCTGGCGCGGGGGCAACGCAAGGCGCAGGTGTTTGACGGTGGTCAGTAGTCCAGCATCCGCGGCAACTTCTTGGCCTGTTGCACCCAGCCTGCCACTTCGGCATCGGTCGGCAGGCGGCGCACGAGTGCCTTGTCCGCATTCAGGGCCGCGATGGTCTTGCAGAGATTCTCAGGGCGACGGCGGGCCAGTTCGGGAACGGTATCCACGCCGGCCGCTTCGAGAAGTTCGGCATATTCCGAGCCGATGCCATTGACGCGGTACAGGTCCACCATGTTGGCGAACCGCAGCACCTGTCTGGCACTCAGACCCGTTTTTTCGGCCAGTGCCTTGCGCTGGGACGCTTTGCGGGTGGCGACCAGCAGTGCGTCCGTGTCCGCAATTCCCGCCAGACGCAACTGATTCCCAATGGCGGGGCCGATGCCCTCGACATCTTCGATCGCTTTCCTAGCCATGAGCTTTCCCCTTGTTTTCAAAGCCAGCCACCTGCTGTGGCCTCCTTGAAATGTAGTGAGAAAGTGTTTGCTTGAACAGTCCCTGTGGTGGGGGTCAGCAGGCCCAGGTCTGTGGCTGCAGGGGCAGACCGAGCCAACGCTGGGCCAGTTGGGCCAGTGCCGCCGGTTGACCTGTGGTCAACAGGGTGGCCGACTGTGCCGGCCGTGTCGGCGACAACGCTGTCAGGCGCAAGACCTCGCGGGTGCGGCGCGCCACGGGCACACCGGTTTCCACCAGCCGAACCCCAGGGCCGGCTGAGGCTCGCAGGGGCTCGGTCGCAAACGGATAGTGCGTGCAGCCCAGGACCAGGGTGTCAACCGGCTGTCCAGCAGGTGCCATGCCCATGATGTCGCCCACATAACGTCTGCAGAGGGTCTCGATGGCTGCCTGGTCGTCCCGTTCGATCGCATCCGCCAGCCCGTCGCACGCCACGCAATGGAAATCGACCGGTGGCTGTCCATGGTGCTCAAGCCGCTGGCGCAGGGCCGCGAAGCGCTCGCTGCCGAGGGTGCCCCGGGTGGCCATCACGCCCACCTGTCCGGTGCGGCTTTGCAGGGCAGCGGGCTTGAGCGCCGGCTCGACGCCGATGAAGGGCAGATCGTGGTGAGCCTGTCGCAGATGGTCAATGGCCAGCGCGGTGGCCGTGTTGCAGGCTACCACGATGGCATCGGGAGCGAAGGATTCCCGAAGACGGTTGACGATCCTCTCGCTGCGTTGCCGAACCCAGTCCGCTCCCCGTTCGCCATAGGGCGCATGGGCGCTGTCGGCCAGGTAAATGAACCGCACCTCCGGCATGTCCGCCAGCAGGGCGCGAAGGACACTCAGCCCGCCGACCCCGCTGTCGAACACGCAGACGGTCTTCAAGCGCTGGCGACCGGGATGCCCTTGAACTCGCCGCTGGCGATGCGCTTTTCCCACTCGGCCGGGCCGGTGATGTGGGCGCTGGTGCCGCCGGCGTCCACCGCCACGGTCACCGGCATGTCGACCACGTCGAACTCGTAGATCGCTTCCATGCCCAGGTCTTCGAAGCCCACCACCTTGGCGCCCTTGATGGCCTTGGACACCAGGTAGGCGGCGCCGCCGACCGCCATCAGGTAGGCCGACTTGTGCTGCTTGATCGACTCGATGGCGACCGGGCCGCGCTCGGCCTTGCCGATCATCGCGATCAGGCCGGTCTTCTCCAGCATCATGTCGGTGAACTTGTCCATGCGGGTGGCGGTGGTCGGGCCGGCAGGGCCCACTACCTCGTCACGCACCGGGTCGACCGGGCCGACGTAGTAGATGACGCGGTTGGTGAAGTCCACCGGCAGTGGCTCGCCCTTGGCCAGCATGTCCTGGATGCGCTTGTGCGCGGCGTCGCGGCCGGTGAGCATCTTGCCGTTGAGCAGCAGGGTCTGGCCCGGCTTCCAGCTGGCCACCTGTTCCTGGGTCATGGTGTTCAGGTCCTCGCTCTGGCTCTTCTCGGTATCGGGCGTCCAGTTGACGTTGGGCCTCTGGTCCAGGCTGGGGGCATACATGTAGACCG
>JAJPEW010000087.1 GCA_021166755.1 Hydrogenophaga sp.
CTTCGACTGGAACGGTCAGACCATCGCGATCCCGGGCTTCATGGTCTGGATGGCTGTGGTGTATTGCGTGCTGGGCAGCGTGGCCACCCACTACATCGGTCGCCCGCTGATCGCCCTGAACTACGAACAGCAGCGGCGTGAGGCAGATTTCCGCCACCACCTGGTGCGGGTGCGTGAGTACAGCGAGTCCATCGCACTGGACCGAGGGGAACCGGTGGAACGCCAGCAGACTGGTCTCCGGTTTTCCGAGGTGCTGACCAACTACCTGCGCCTGATCCGCGCGCAAAAGCGCCTGACCTGGTTCACCACCGGCTTCGGACAAGCCGCCGTGGTCTTCCCCTTCATCGTGGCAGCACCTCGATTCTTCAGCGGAGCCATCCAGCTCGGCGAGCTGATGCAGATTGCCTCGGCGTTCGGTCGCGTGCAGGATTCGCTGTCCTGGTTCGTAGACAACTACGACCGGCTGGCCAGCTGGCGCGCCACCACCGACCGGATCACGGGCTTCGAAGCCAGCTTTGCCCGCATTGCCGATGAGGGCGGACAGGCGCATCAGGAGCGATCGACCCGCGCAGAAGGCCGTTGGCGTACCAGTCCGCTGCAGGTCTCGCTGCCCACCGGAACACCCCTGATGGCCACCGATACCTTGACGGTCGCACCAGGTGACCGGATTCTGCTCAGAGGCCCATCGGGCAGCGGCAAATCAACCCTGTTGCGGGTGCTGTCGGGCATCTGGCCCTGGGCGCGTGGGCAGGTGCAAGCGCCGGCCGGTGATGACGACGATGTCATGTTTCTGCCCCAGCGGCCGTACTTTCCGAATGGCCCGCTGCGAGATGCACTGGCCTATCCCCTGCCCGCCAACCGGTTCAGTGACGCAGAGCTGCGAGAGGCCTTGAGCGACGCCCTGCTGCCCCACCTGGGCGATGAGCTGGACCGGGCAGACGCCTGGGGACAGAAACTCTCCGGTGGCGAACAGCAGCGTCTGGCCATCGCCCGGGTGCTGCTCAAGCGGCCGCGCTGGTTGTTCGTGGATGAGGCCACGAGCGCGCTGGACGAGACGGCCGAACGCGTCCTGTACAGCCGCATGCAGTCCATGGTGAGCGAGCGCGGTGGCGCGCTGGTGTCCATTGCCCACCGGCCCAGCGTGGCAGACTTCCACCGCAGCGCCTGGGTGATGGAGCCCGAGCCGGGATTTCTGGCGGGGGGTGACCGGCCGGCCTGGCGGGTACGACCCCAGACCTGAATCAGCGCAGATTCAGGGACCGGCGCGCCAGCGCTGCCAGCCCGCGGCGCGCAATTCACAGGCGGGGCACTGTCCGCAGCCATAGCCCCATGCATGCCGGTGCTCGCGATCACCCAGGTAGCAGGTGTGGCTGTGTTCGACGATCAGATCCACCAGTGTCTGACCACCGCCGGTCACACCACTGGCCTCGCCCAGATCGCAGGCGAGTTGCCACGTCTGCGCCTTGTCGATCCACATCAGCGGTGTGTCGATCAGGAAGCGATGGTCCATGCCCAGTGACAGGGCAATCTGCATGGCCTTCATGCTGTCGTCCCGGCAGTCCGGGTAACCGGAGAAGTCGGTCTCGCAGACGCCGGTGACGATCACACTCAGACCACGCCGGTAAGCCAGGGCGGCCGCCAGGGTGAGAAACAGCAAATTTCGACCAGGCACAAAGGTATTGGGCAGGCCGCTGGCTTGCATGGCAAATGCCATGTCGCGGGTCAGCGAGGTTTCGCTGACCTGACCCAGCACGCCGACATCCAGCAGATGGTCTTCGCCCAGCCGCAGCGACCAGGCGGCAAAGCGCTGCCGCAGTTCGGCCAGCACCACCTCACGCGCCTGCAGTTCGACACGATGCCGCTGGCCGTAGTCGAAACCGATGGTCTCGACATAGGCGTAGCGCTGCAGGGCATGGGCCAGACAGGTGGTGGAATCCTGGCCGCCGGAGAACAGCACCAGAGCACGGGAATGGACAGGGGAAGTGATCATGGCGCGATGGTAGCGCGCCATGATCGTGGCATGGACTGTCAGCCCTGGCGATGATCCCGGCTGGTGGCGAGCATGCGGATCAGCGCCTGGTTGGCTGATTCCAGGCTGATGTCGTGCTTCTCGCAGATCTGGGGCAGGCGATGGAGCTGCTCGGTCTGCCCCTGAGCGTCGGACACGTCCAGGTAAGCGTTGTAGGGGCCGGTCTGGCGCAACAAGGCGTCGTACACACGACCTGGAAGCGGCAGACGCTGCAGGATTTCTGGCAGCGGTTGGTGCAGCAGACGATCCAGCTGTGCAAACAGTGCCGTGACGTAAACCTCGGAGCGCAGGTTGTCATCCGAGCCCGAATCCAGCAGGTGTTGCGCCAGGCGCGCCTGCATGACCATGGTGTAGCGGACAGGATGCAGGGTCAGGTCGGTTTCAGCGCCTGGCAACTGTTCGGACAACCATCGACCGAGGACGGTGAAGCCCAGCATCATGATGGCATGCCTCAGCGAGTTGATCTCGCGGTCCTTGCCATGCATGGCCGAATTGACCAGCAACAGGACCCGGTAGACCATGACCGGGTCCTGGCGGATGAGACGCTCGAGCTGATCGAGCGAGCACTCGCGCCCCAGCGCCTGGGTCACCTGCTGGATCGTGGCCCGGTCACAGGCGAGCGGTCGCTGCCGGAAGAATCGAAGCGTGTCGTCCACCGGCCAACCCAGCACACCCCAGGCCCCCGCGGTGTCCAGCGCATGCTCAGCCACCACGCGGTTGGCAATGCCTTCATAGATGTGACCAGCCATCAGGGGGCTGCGCCCACGGGGGGCACCGCCGGGCTCGGTCGGCAATGAACGGAGGGTGGCCAGCACGTCCTCGGGAGCCAGGTGCACCAGACTGCGGACGTCGGCAGGGGCCACCACCTCGCCGGCGATGGCAGACAGCGCCACGCGCCGCAGCAGGCGGTGCCCTTGCCGCGCGGCCACCGCCATCCGGGCCAGACCTTCGGGCGTGGCAAACAGGTCGCCGGGCACCTCCAGCCAGGTGTTGGGAATCGGCGGCAGGTGCAGCAACTGATCGACCAGAGGCAGCGAGCGGGGCGCGATGATCAGGGCAGGCGCGGCTTTGGGCCAGTCGTTGCCCAATGCGCGGACGAAATGCTCGCCATCCACCGATTCCCGGTGCAGCACCAGCACAGGCATGCGCACGGCCGCCAGCTGACGTAAACGGTTCCACACCGGCTGGTAGCCCAGCGCCACGCTGTCGAGCACGGTGTGGGTGGAAGTCATCATGGCTCAGGTCAGCCGTTGATCACGCTGAACAGCGACAGGCGCTGGACCTGGGCATAAGCCTTGAGCGCGGCCTCCAGGCCGGTCTGCTTGGTCTGGAAGTCGGAGATGCCTTTGACCAGATCCATGTCTTCCAGGCGTGAGATTTCAATCTCGTAATCGGCCGAACGGTCCCCCATCAGCTTCTCCAGGGAATCGGCTCGGTTGAGCCACTCACCGGCGCGGCCGCGGGCCAGCAGCACCTTATCCAGCCCGGCGTCGAGTTCGGTCATGATCCTCCCCAGCTCATGGGTTCTGACAGTACTGTTGCTGTCCCTCAGAGTGTCGATCGCGTTTTGAACGACCTCAAAAATATCGGTCGGGTCAGCCGATGAAACTGGTTCTATCATGAGCTGATCACCGATGGCAGGTGAGCCCTCCACCTTGAGGCTGATGCCAGCGAACTCAATGGCTTTTCCGCTGGTGTACGAGAGAGGACCAATTGACGATCCATCATCACCGCTCACGGTGTACTGCATGCCAGTGCCAGAATCACTGAACTCAATGGTGTATGCGACGGTGCCAGTCCAAGCCGAGCTATCCACAACCTCCCCCAGATCAGCTCGAACACTGCCCGAGTTCTGGGTGGGAGCTTCGGGCAAATTCACAACGAAACTGCCGTTACCCCGTGGAATTTCCATCCAGATGGCGTGCCCATCCAGGGTTTGAGGCAGGCTGCGATCACCCGCAGCAGCTTGCCCACGCTGACCGTTGAACTGCACCACAGATGCGGGGGATGACGGCGGCGGTGGCGGTGGGCTGGTGCCATAAGTGTCCACAAACGGCGTCGACGCACCGCCAAGTCCACCAAACAAGGTGCGACCCGCGTTGTCCTTGAGGTTGGCCACACCGATCAGGCGCTCACGCAGACCCTCGAGTTGGCGGGCGATGTCTTCCCGCTCGTTGGGGCCGTAGGTGGCGTTGCCGGCAGCGACCAGAAGCTCGCGCACCTGCTGGATCAGCTCGCCCGATTCGGCCAGACCACTCTCGGCCTGCTGCAAGCTGGCGCGTGAAGCTTCCAGCGAACGCAGATCCGCCTCAGTGCGTGCCAGTCGGTTGCGCGCCGTTTCAGACAAGGTGGCCGACACCGGATCGTCGCTGGCCTTTTGGACCCGCTTGCCGGTCGCCAGCTGGCTCTGCAGTTTGGACAGCTCGCTCTGGCGTTTCTGCAGCACATCGATCGTGCGGTCATAGCTGTTGGCGGTGGAAATGCGCATGATGGTTTTCCTCCGTTCGATCAACGACCCACGGTCTGCAGAAGACTGTCAAAGGTGCTCTGCGCCACCTGCAGGAACTTGGCCGCCGCCTGGTAGGACTGCTGGAACTGCAGCATCCGGGCCGCTTCCTCGTCCAGGTTGACACCCGCCACGTTGGCACGCGCGTTCTCGGCCGTGGCGGCCACCTGTCCAGAAAACGCGGACGAGAACTGGGCACTTTGCACCCGCGTGCCCACGTCGGAGAAGATGGTGACATAACCATCGCCAAAGGGGACCCCTTCGAACATGGCGGCATCCCTCAAGGCCTGAAACCCCACGGCGTTGCCGGCGTTCTGCCGGATATCGTCTGCCGTCGACAGAGAAACGGTAAAACTGTCACCTGCCGCTGGAACGCCACGCAAAGTCAGGCTCCAGCCATCGTGCTCAATCGGCTGCCCAGGCGAATAATTTTGGGGTGCCCCTCCATCGATACTGTAGCTGCCATTCGCCGCAAACAAGATGCTGCTGGTGTAAGGATTCGCAGGCACTGGCCCATTCGCGTACAGGCTCTCGATGGAAATTCCTCCCGAATTTCCTGCCACCGGCTCCACTTTGACAGGGCTGGCGGCCGCCACGCTGTTCGGCGATGTGATGGCGATCTTGATGTTACGAGCCGCTCCCTCGAAAGGCTTGAAGCGGATGACATCTCCGACATTAGGGGCTCCGCCAATGTTGAAGGTAAGTCCATCAACTTCAAAGGAAGGTAGGCTCACTGCGGTGGGATTGCCGTCGGATAGCCGAATCATCACTGGCCCGCCGCCTTCGAAACGAAGCTCATAGTCAGAAGCCACCAAATCCTCAGGCACTGACACAGAAACAGTCCCAGAAGCAGTACCCGTATTCACGGCAGACGGCAATCCGTCTGGCAATGCCAAATCCGAAAAAAACTTGTCACCAAAGGTGGGGGGATCTTTCAGCTCCAGCCCGAGCGAATGCTGCTTGTTCACCACCGATACCGTGGCCAGCGCCATCCTACCGACCAGGTTGGACACTTGCGCCAGATCCTGATGCAGGAAGTTCATCAGGCCACCGAGTTCACCACCCAGGCTGGCGTCAGGCAAGGGTGTTTTCGAGGTGCCCTGCACAAAGCTGATCTGCAGCTGCGAACTGTCATCCGGATTCCTGCCTGCCTCGAGCTTGGCCGACTGCGATCCCAGCACCAATGGCATGCTGCCACCGACGAACACACTGACCACCCCCCCTTCACCGGGGATGGAGCTGACCTGCACATGCTTGCTCAGCTCGCTCAGGATCTGGTCACGCTGATCCAGCAAGTCGTTGGGCGTGTTGGGAGAGCCCATCACTTCCGTCAGGCGCTGGTTCACCTTGGCCAGATCTGCCGCCAGCCGGTTGACGTTGTCGACCGTTCCCTTGACCTGCAGTTGCGTGCTTTCGCGCAGGATGTCCAGCTGCCCGGCGGTGTCCCGCAGGCGTGCCGCCAGCTCATCGGCGCGCGCAATCACCACCAGACGGGCCGTCTGGTTGCTGGGCGACGAGGCCACGTCGGCCCAGGCATTGAGCATGCTGTTGAGCGACTCGCCGATACCGTCCTCGCCCATGGGGAACGCGGCCTCCAGCTGTTCGAGCCGCGCCAGACGAACCGCGTCGGCCGAGGCGACTGACCGGGTGGTCTGCGCCTCGCGCGTCAGGTAAGCGTCATGCGATCGGGTCACGGTCCCGACCTCGACCCCCTTGCCAAAAAAGCCGTTGGCGTACTGCTGGTAGCCCGAGACCTTCATGGTCACGTTCTGGCGCGAGTAGCCCTCGGTGTTGACGTTGGCAATGTTGTGGCCGATGACCTGCAACGCCGACAGGTTGGCGGTGAGGGCGCGGGAGCCGATGTTGAGTGCGGACATGGGAGTGCCTCGGGATCAGACCTGCGCCCGCTGGAGGTTCAGGGTGGTGTTGATGGCACGGCTGAGCTTGACCGCGTACTGAGGGTCGGTCGCGTAGCCGGCCTGCTGAAGGCTTCGCGCGAATCCCTGCACGGAACCGACCTGGTCCATGACCTTGTCGTAGCGCGGGCTCTTGGTGATCAGGCGGGCATAGTCCCTGAAGGCATCCTCGTAGGAATCGTAGGCCCGGAACTTGGCCACGGTCTTGCGCGGCACGCCGTTGACGTACTCCGTGGTCGTGACCTCCGCCACCTTGCCTTTCCACGCGGACGTGGCCTTGATGCCGAACAGATTGAACGACGGGCTGCCATCGCGATGACGGACTTCGCTGCGACCCCAGCCGGTTTCGTGTCCGGCCTGACCGATCATGTAGCTGGCCGGGATGCCGGACTCGCGCGCCACGGCTGCGGCGGCCTGACCATGCCGCTCGACAAAAGCCGCCTGTCGCTCGCGCCCGGAGCCGGTGGTGGCGCGACTGACCGTGCTGGGTGCCGCGGGGGAGGCTGATGGCGCGGCCGCTGGCGTTGCGGCCTTGTCACCGCCCGCAGCGGCAGGCGCCATCTGCAGGCCAAGCTGACGCTCGATCGCGGCCGACAGGCCGCCGGGCATGCCACTGAGCTGGACCGCGAGCTGCTGGTCCAGAAGTTCGGTGCCCAGGTCGGTGCCGCCGCTGTCGAGCAGACCGGATTTCTGCGTCGCCTCGCGCATGCTCTTGACCAGCTCGCGCATGAAGAGGGCCTCGAACTGGCGGGCCGCCTCCTTGACCGCGGCCTTGCCCGGCTGACCTTCCTGGCCGGCCTGGAAGCGCAGTGCGTTCAGCGCCCCCGGGTCGATGGCCAGGGATGGCGAACGGGCAGTCATGGGCATGGTCATGTCAGATGACCTCCAGCTCCGCGTTCATGGCGCCAGCGGCCTTGATGGCCTGCAGGATGGCCAGCAGGTCCTGAGGTGTCGCACCCAAGCCATTGAGCATGCGCACGAGGTCCGACAGCTGTGGCGCGGCATCCATCTGGATCAGGCTGCCCGCATCCTGGCTGATCTTGATATCCGTTTTCTCGGTGACCACGGTCTGGCCACCTGTGGACAGGGGATTGGGCTGGCTGACCATCGGGGTGGAGCTGATGGTCACCGACAGGTTGCCGTGAGCCACGGCACAGGGTCCCAGCGTGACCGCCTGGTTCATGACGATGGAGCCGGTGCGGGAGTTGACGATCACCTTGGCCACCGGAATCGTGGCCTCCATCGGGATCTCCTC
>JAJPEW010000125.1 GCA_021166755.1 Hydrogenophaga sp.
CGAGGGCGAGCAGGTCGTCATCCGGGACGTGCGTTTCCGCACTGTCGGTGACATCACCTGCACCTGCCCGGTGGCCAGCGACGCCGCCACACCGGAGGACATCGTCATCGAAACACTCAAGGCCGACCTGAGCGAACGTGGCGCCACCCGCATGGACGACAAGACCAGCGAAGCCTCGATGGAGAAGCGCAAGAAAGACGGCTACTTCTGACCCTGACCGCGAGAAAGACATCATGGAAGCACTGAAATTCATCACCTGCGGCTCGGTCGACGACGGCAAGAGCACCCTCATCGGTCGCCTGCTGGTCGACAGCAAGGCCGTGCTCCAGGACCACCTGGCCGGCGTTCAGCGCCAGGGTGAGACTGATCTGGCCCTCCTGACCGATGGCCTGTCGGCCGAACGCGAGCAGGGCATCACCATCGACGTGGCCTACCGCTACTTCAGCACCGAAGCGCGCAAGTTCATCATCGGCGACGCGCCTGGCCATGAGCAGTACACGCGCAATATGGTGACCGCAGCCTCCAGCGCGGACGCTGCCGTGGTGCTGGTCGACGCCACCAAACTGCCCTGGCAAGATGCCGGGCTCGCATTGTTGCCACAGACCCGCCGGCACAGCCTGCTGCTGAAACTGCTGCGCGTGCCGTCCATCGTGTTCGCGGTCAACAAGCTCGATGCCGTGGCCGACAGCGCCTTGGCTTACGCGCACATCCGCGGCGCCCTGGACAGATTTGCCGCCGAAGCAGGTATCTCGGTGGTCGCGACGGTGCCGGTTTCCGCCCTCAAAGGATGGAACGTGGTGGACGCCGCCACCGACGAGCACTGGTGCGGCTACACGGGCCCGACGCTGCTGCAGATCCTGGAGCATCTGCCGGTGACGCAGGCAGACGCCGGGTTGCCCCTGAGCTTTCCTGTCCAGTGGGTCGAGAAGTTCAGCAGCTCTTCCGACACCACCCAGGGGCGCCGTGTCTTCTGGGGCCGGGTGGCCACCGGTCGAGCCAGCGTGGGACAGACCATCCGCGTCCTTCCCAGTGGCCAGACCGCTGTCGTTGCCCAGGTCCTGACCCACGTCCGCGCGCCGGGCGAGGTGAACGCCAACCATGGCGCCGGCATCGTGCTGGACCGCGAAGTGGATGTCTCCCGCGGGGACTGGCTGTACGCCGACTCGGCAGCCGAGACGCTGCAGTCCCAGCGACAGGTGCGCGCGACCGTGGCTTGGCTGGACGACGAACCGCTGGTGCCCGGCCGTGTCTACTGGGCACTCCATGGCCACCGCTGGGTGAAAGCCAAGGTGCAGCGCATCGTGCACAAACTGGACATCCACACCCTGGCCGAGCAGGACGCCACCCAACTGGAACCCAATGCGATCGGGCACATCGAGTTGGCCCTGCAGGAACCCCTGCTGACCCTCCCCTACAGCCAGTCGCGCACCTTGGGCGCGCTCGTGCTGGTGGACACCGCCAGCCACAAGACCTCGGGCGCTGTCATGGTGCTCTGATCCCACCGCGGCCCCAGGCCCCCGCGATCGCGAGGGCTTTACTTTTGTCATGGTCAGGGCTTTGCGCCCGACCTACCATCGAGCCAGCCTAAAATCCGGGGTTTCCCGAATCCCATACCACAATCACCATGACCCACGTCGTCACCGAAGCCTGCATCCGCTGCAAATACACCGATTGCGTCGATGTCTGTCCCGTGGACTGCTTCCGCGAGGGCCCCAACTTCCTGACCATCGATCCTGACGAGTGCATTGACTGTGCCGTCTGCATCCCCGAGTGCCCGGTCAGCGCCATCTACGCCGAAGAGGACCTGCCCAAGGACCAGCAGCACATGACGGCCCTCAATGCCGAGTTGGCCCGCCTGCCCGGCTGGAAGAGCATCACCAAGCGCAAGGACGCCCTCCCCGACGCTGAAGAGTGGAAAGACCGCACCGGCAAGCTGTCCGAGCTGATTCGCTGACGCATGGGCCTGCAGCAGGTCTCAGGCTTTCACGACCACGGTACATCGCCCATCGAGACCGACGCGCTGGTCATCGGCGCCGGTCCGGTGGGTCTGTACCAGGTTTTTCAGCTTGGTCTCCTGGAGATCGGTGCCCAGGTGGTGGACAGCCTGCCCTACCCGGGCGGCCAACCCATCGAGCTGTACCCCGACAAGCCCATTTACGACCTGCCGGCCATACCCGTCTGCACGGGGCGGGAACTCACCGAGAGCCTGCTCAGACAGGTTCAACCCTTCCGCCCAGGCATGCACCTGGGCCAGACGATCACCAGCCTGAGCCGGCACGATGACGGTCGGCTGCTGGCCTCGACCAGCCAGGGCAAAGCCTTTCTAGCCCGCGCCGTGTTCATTGCGGCGGGCGTCGGCGCGTTCGAACCCAAGCGCCTGGCCATTCCGGCGCTCGCTGCCCTGGAGCAGCGGCAGGTCTTCTTCAGGACCAGCGAACTGGACCTGACATGCCCGGGGACGATCGCCGTCGCCGGCGGCACAGAGGATGCGGTGGAGGCGGTACTCACCCTGAGCGATGCGGGCCACGACGTGGTGCTGATTCACCGCAAGGATGCCTTCGACGCCAGGCAGGACCAACTGGACCGACTGCATGCGCTGCGACAAGCGCAGCGCGTCCGTGTCGAGATCGGCCAACCCACCGGGGTAGACATCCAAAAAGGCGAAATGCGGGGGCTTGAGATTTCTGCCGCTGACAACAGCATCCGCCACATTGCCATCGACCGCCTGCTCGTCAGGCTGGGGATTTCCCCTCGGCTAGGCCCTCTGGCCACCTGGGGGCTTGCCCTGGAACGCAAACATGTGCCGGTGGACACGGCTTCCTTCGGCACCACCGAGCCTGGCATCTACGCGGTGGGCGACATCAACACGTACCCGGGCAAACGCAAGTTCATCATCTGCGGTTTCCACGAGTGCGTGCTGGCCGCCTATGCCGCGGCAGCCTACCTCCGTCCGGACCAGAAAGTGCTGATGCAGTACACCACCACCAGCCCTCGCCTGCACGAACTGCTGGGCGTGGGCGGATCACTGCCTTAGAAGCCAAAATTTTTTCGACAGATTCGCAAAATCGAAAAAACGACGCTATAATTTGAGTCTGTTCCCTGATAGCTCAGTCGGTAGAGCGACGGACTGTTAATCCGCAGGTCCCTGGTTCGAGTCCAGGTCGGGGAGCCAAAATTCAAAGGCCTTCTTCGGAAGGCCTTTTTCATTTCCGAACCCCCCGTTCCGTCACCATGCGCTGGCTCTGGCGCCTTTGCTTCTGGGTAGCGCTTGTCGCGGTGAGCATCGGCTCTTTGCTACCCCCCACCCAACTCCCACCCCAGGCGTTCGACGTGTGGGACAAGGCCCAGCACGCGGGCGGCTTTGTGTTGCTGACCCTGCTGTGCCTGCCCGCCTTCGCCGCCTCCCGACTCCGGGTGTTCATGTGGCTGGCCATTTATGGCGTCCTCATTGAGGTTGCCCAACAGGTGTCCGGCTGGCGAACCGGCGATCCCATGGACTGGATGGCAGACATCGCGGGGGTACTGGCTGTACTGTTCCTGCACTGGGCCGCTTCCAAGTTCCGCCATCGCACGACCACTGACCTGCCGGACGCACAATAGCGCCATGACGCAAGCGCCGCCCACCCGACCCGTGCCCTGGCTGGAACCGGGGCAGCCGTTTCCGCCGGTGGACAGCGCATGGGGACCGAGCGATCCCGCGCCAGGACTTCTCGCCGCTGGCGGTGTGCTGGAT
>JAJPEW010000130.1 GCA_021166755.1 Hydrogenophaga sp.
GTCCCGACGATCTGACCGGTGAGGCCATTGTGGCGTTTGTGGTGCTCAAGCGTCCGTTGCCGACCGGCGACGAAGCCAAGGCCATTGCCAATGAGCTGCGCAACTGGGTGGGCAAGGAGATCGGCCCGATCGCCAAGCCCAAGGACATCCGCTTCGGCGAGAACCTGCCCAAGACCCGTTCGGGCAAGATCATGCGTCGCCTGCTGCGTTCGATCGCCAAGGGCGAGACCATCACCCAGGACACGTCCACGCTGGAGAATCCGGCCATTCTGGACCAGCTGGCCAAGACCAACTGAGGAAGAGGGGGCCCGTGGCCTTCGGGTCTACGGGCGCAAGCGCCCAGCAAAAAGCCCGCTGTGAAGCGGGCTTTTTGTCGTCGGGGCGGAGAAGTGTTACTTCTGGCCCAGCACCCAGGCGGCCAGCTTCTTGGCATCCGCATCGTTGACCTGCGGGTTCGCGGGCATGGGAATCGCACCCCACACACCCGAGCCGCCCTTCTGGATCTTGGCAGCGAGCATGTCGGCGGCCTTGGCGTCACCGGCGTACTTCTTGGCCACGTCCTTGTAGGATGGACCCACCAGCTTCTTGTCGACGGCATGGCAGGCCATGCAGTTCTTGCTCTTGGCCAGGGCTTCGTCGGCCATGGCGGGTGCGGAGACAGCGGCCACAGCGGCCATAATCAGCAAAGCGCGTTTCATACGAAGGTACCTCGTGGGGTGGAAGTGAAAAACTCACGGAGTCAATTCTAGCCAGACGTGACGTCTGTCGGGAAACGTACACAGATTCTTGCGGGCTTCACCCGCGCTTTACCGGAGGTTGTGATGTATTTGCTGGTCATTGGTGTGGTTCTGACACTCCTGAAGTACCTGGAAATCGGTTTCGTGGCCAACTGGTCCTGGTGGTGGGTACTGGCACCCTATGCCGGCGCTGCACTGTGGTGGGCCTGGGCCGACACCACCGGCTATACCAAGCGCAAGGCCGCCGAAAAGATGGAGCAGCGCAAGCAGCAGCGTATCGACAAGCAGCGCGAGTCACTTGGTCTTCGCTCCAAGACGCCCCGGCGTTGAGAAGCTTTCCTGCCGATCCGCGTCAGCCTTGAGTCCGGACTGCCCGCAGGCCCATTGGTGCTTTGCCCCGGACGGTCGGAGATAATTTCAGCCAGCCATTTCATCTCTCCCAACCGAGCCTCACGATGCCTGCCTACCGATCCAAGACCTCGACCTCCGGCCGCAACATGGCTGGCGCCCGCGCCCTCTGGCGGGCCACCGGCATGAAGGATGGGGACTTTTCCAAGCCCATCATCGCCATCGCCAACTCATTTACCCAGTTCGTGCCGGGGCACGTGCACCTCAAGGACCTGGGGCAGCTGGTGGCGCGTGAGATCGAAGCAGCTGGTGGGGTGGCCAAGGAGTTCAACACGATTGCCGTGGATGACGGCATTGCGATGGGCCACGATGGGATGCTGTACTCGCTGCCCAGCCGTGATGTCATCGCCGACTCGGTCGAGTACATGGTCAATGCGCACTGTGCGGATGCCCTGGTCTGCATATCCAACTGCGACAAGATCACCCCCGGCATGCTCATGGCGGCCATGCGGCTGAACATCCCCGTGATCTTCGTTTCCGGCGGCCCAATGGAGGCAGGCCGCGTGCGGCTGGCCGTGCCCGGCGAGCAGACCGTCAAGATCAAGAAGATCGACCTGATCGATGCCATGGTCATGGCGGCTGATGACAAGGTGGATGACGCCACGGTCGCCGAGGTCGAGCGTTCGGCCTGCCCCACCTGCGGCTCTTGCTCGGGCATGTTCACCGCCAATTCGATGAACTGCCTGGCCGAGGCCCTCGGCCTGGCCCTGCCGGGCAACGGCACGGTGCTGGCCACCCATTCGGACAGGGAACAACTGTTCAAGCGCGCAGGTCGCCGCATTGTTGAAATGTGCCGCGAGTACTACGAGCAGGAGAACGAGCGCCTGTTGCCGCGTGCCGTGGGCATCAAGGGGTTCGAGAACGCGATCGCGCTGGACATCGCCATGGGGGGCTCGACCAACACGATCCTGCACCTGCTGGCCATTGCCCAGGAGGCCGAAATCCCGTTCACCATGGAGGACATCGACCGCATGTCCCGGCACGTGCCCCAACTTTGCAAGGTCGCGCCCAACACCGACAAGTACCACATCGAGGATGTCCATCGCGCTGGCGGCATCATGGCCATCCTGGGCGAGCTCGATCGCGCGGGCAAGCTGCACACCGATGTGCCGACGGTGCACGCGCCGAGCATGAAGGACGCGCTGGACCGATGGGACATCGCCCGCCAACCGGCCGACGATGTCAAGACCTTCTACATGGCCGGACCGGCGGGCATTCCCACCCAGGTGGCCTTCAGCCAGAGCACCCGCTGGCCCAGCCTGGACACAGATCGTGCCGCTGGCTGCATCCGCTCGTACGAGCACGCCTTCAGCAAGGAAGGCGGCCTGGCGGTGTTGCGCGGCAACATCGCGCTGGACGGGTGTGTCGTCAAGACTGCGGGCGTGGACGATAGCCTGCTGGTGTTTGAAGGGCCCGCCCATGTGGTCGAAAGCCAGGACGAAGCCGTCGATCACATCCTGAACGATGAGGTCAAGGCGGGCGATGTGGTGGTGGTGCGGTATGAGGGACCCAAGGGAGGGCCCGGCATGCAGGAAATGCTCTATCCGACCAGTTACATCAAATCCAAGGGCTTGGGCAAGGCCTGCGCGCTGCTGACGGACGGGCGCTTCTCCGGCGGCACCTCGGGCCTGTCGATCGGGCATTGTTCGCCCGAGGCGGCTGCGGGCGGTGCGATCGGCCTGGTCCGCAACGGCGACCGCATCCGCATCGACATTCCCAATCGCCGCATTGACGTGCTGTTGAGCGACGATGAGCTGGCCCGCCGTCGGGCTGAGCAGGGCGCCAAGGGCTGGAAACCGGCCAGGCCCCGGGCGCGCAAGGTGTCCGCTGCGCTCAAGGCCTATGCCTTGCTGGCCACATCGGCCGACAAGGGTGCCGTGCGCGATCTCTCCCAGTTGCAAGGCTGATTGCTGACATGATGGGCCGGCAGGGTGTCCTCACCCTCCGGCACAATGCGGGGCATGATCCAACATCCCGCCATCGATCCCGTGGCCATTCAACTGGGGCCACTGGCTGTGCACTGGTATGGCCTGACCTACTTGGCCGCTTTTGGGCTCTTCTTCTGGCTGGGCACCCAACGCCTGCGTCACGAGCCTTTTGTCTCCATCTCCACGCCATCGCCCTGGACGCGTCGCGACATCGAGGACATCCTGTTCCTGGGCGTCCTCGGGGTGGTTGCCGGGGGACGCATCGGCTATTGCCTGTTTTACAAGCCGGCCTACTACCTGGCGCACCCGCTGGAGATCTTTGCGGTCTGGCAAGGCGGCATGAGTTTTCATGGGGGCTTGCTCGGCGTGTTGCTGGCCATGGTGTGGTTTTCACGCTCGCGCCGGCGTCCCTGGTTGCAGGTGATGGACCTGATCGCGCCTTGCGTGCCAACCGGGCTGGCGGCCGGCAGGGTCGGCAACTTGATCAACGGTGAGCTGTGGGGGAGGGTGGCCGATCCGTCGTTGCCCTGGGGCATGGTGTTCCGTGGGGCCGGTGATCTGCCCCGGCATCCGTCGCAGGTGTATCAGTTCCTGATGGAGGGGCTGCTGCTGTTCATCCTGCTCTGGCTGTATGCCCGCCGGCCGCGGGCCACGGGTCAGGTCAGTGGCGCCTTCCTGTTGGGCTATGGTGTGTTCCGCTTCATCGCCGAGTTTTTCCGTGAGCCCGATGCCCACCTGGGGCTGCTGTCGCTGGGCATGAGCATGGGGCAATGGCTGTGCATCCCCATGATCCTGGCCGGCGCAGGTTTGTGGTGGTGGGCCACCAGGCGATCGGAGGGCAGGGCATGAGCGGTATGGTTCGCTGTGACATCGAATCGGGCGTCGCGTGGGTGCGCATCGACAATCCTCCCCGGTTCAACGCCATGTCCCGAAGCATGTGGCGCGACCTGCGCCAGGTGTTCGAGTCACTCAGCCAGCAAGCCTCGCTGGTGGCCGTGGTGGTGGAAGGCGAGGGCGGCCACTTTTGTGCTGGCGGGGATATCTCGGAGTATCCCTCGTTCCGGTTCGAACAGGCGCAGTTGCGGTCCTTTCACGAAGACGAGGTCTGGGGTGGATTGCAGGCCGTGCTTGAATGTGACATTCCGGTGATTGCGGCGATCCGGGGCAATTGCATGGGCGCAGGCGTGGAGATTGCCAGTGCCTGTGATGTGCGTCTGGCGACGGAAGGGGCGAAGTTTGGCGCCCCCATTGCCCGGCTGGGCTTCCCGATGGCGCCCCGAGAGGCACAACTGGTGGGGCGGGCGGTGGGTGACCTGACAGCGCGGGAGATGCTGCTGTGCGCTGCCGTGCTGACCGCCACCGAAATGAAAGAGCGCGGATTCCTCAACCGGGTGGTGCCCGAGGACGATCTCGGCCACGATGTCGAGCGTTTGCTCAAGGGCATGAGCCAGCTCAGCCCACTGGCGGCCCGCCGCAACAAGCAGACGCTGCGGGCACTGGCAGCGGGGGCGCCCATGGAGGCCCTGCTGGCTCGCGCCTACGACTATGCGTCCCACCCGGAGCACCGGGAAGGGGTGGCCGCTTTCATGGAAAAACGACCTCCTGTCTTTCGCTGATTCGCCTTCATCCATGGACAACCAGAACCTGTTCTCCTTCCTTCGTCAATGCTTTCCAGCCGATATGGACCGCACGGCCGTCGAGGTGATCGATGGCCCTGGGGCGGGACTGCATTACAGCTGGCGCGACATTGAGCGGGCCACGGCCATGATGGCCAATCTGCTCGTGTCGCTGGATCTGCCCGAAGGTGCCAGGATTGCGGTTCAGGTCGAGAAGTCCGTGGAGTCGTTGATCCTCTACCTGGCCACGCTGCGGGCGGGGTATGTCTATCTGCCTCTCAACACGGCCTACCAGAGCGCGGAGATCGCGTACTTCATTGGTAACGCCGAACCATCGGTGGTGGTGTGCAGTCCGCAGAATCACGGATGGGTGTCCAAGATCGCGTTCACGGCGGGAACCCGCCATGTGTTCACCCTGGGCGAGAACCGGACCGGCAGTCTGCTGGACCGTGCCGCCCACCATGCCGACGTGCACGAGCCGGTGCATCGAAAGGCCGATGATCTGGCGGTGATCATCTATACCAGCGGCACGACCGGGCGAAGCAAGGGCGCGATGCTGTCGCATGGCAACATGCTCTCGAACGCCCTCGTGCTCAAGGACTACTGGCGCTGGCAGCCCGATGACGTGCTGATCCATGCGTTGCCCATTTTCCATGTCCACGGCCTCTTTGTCGCGATTCACGGTGCGCTGATCAATGGCAGTCCGATGCTGTGGCTCAACCGCTTCGACCCGCAGGCCGTGATCCGTCTGATGCCGCGCGCCACGGTGTTCATGGGGGTGCCGACGCTGTACGTCCGCCTGTTGGGCGAACCTTCGCTCACACCTGAGCAGGCGGCGCACATGCGGCTGTTCATTTCCGGGTCGGCGCCGCTGCTGATCGAGACGTTCAGGGAGTGGGAGCGCCGCACAGGGCACACCATCCTGGAGCGATATGGCATGAGTGAAACCATCATGCTGACCTCCAACCCCTGTGATTCCGATGCCCGGTTCGGCGATGCCCGCGAGCGTCGTGGAGGCACAGTCGGCTTTCCCCTGCCGGGAGTGGATTTTCGTATCATGGATGATACGGGCGCGGCGGTGCCCGTCGGTGAGGTCGGTGGCATCCAGGTGCGCGGACCCAACGTCTTCGGTGGCTACTGGCGGATGCCGGAGAAGACAGCCGAGGAGTTCACCGCAGACGGCTTCTTCCGGACGGGCGATGTGGGTCGCATCGATGCCGATGGTTATGTAACCATCGTGGGCCGGAGCAAGGACCTGATCATTTCCGGTGGTTACAACGTCTACCCGGCCGAGATCGAAGGCTGTATCAATGAAATGCCCGGGGTGGCGGAGAGTGCCGTCGTCGGCGTGCCGCACCCGGATTTCGGGGAAGTGGGTGTCGCGGTGGTGATTCCCAGGTCGGGTGCACGACCGGATCCGCAGGCGCTGATCGCGGACCTCAAGTCACGCCTGGCGAACTTCAAGGTGCCCAAGCACTGCTTCATTGTGGACGAATTGCCCCGCAACACCATGGGCAAGGTGCAGAAGAACCTCTTGCGGGAAACGTACCAAGGGCTGTTCCGCTGAACAGCCCCGGTCCCAGGCTCAGCGCAGAACCAGCACCGGAATGTGCGAATGGGTCAGCACCTGCTGGGTCTCGCTGCCCAGCAGGAGCCGCTTGAGACCCTTGCGACCGTGGGAGGCCATCACGATCAGGTCGCACTTGTTGCGCTTGGCGGCCGAAATGATGGCTTCGGCAATCAGGTCCGACTTGGCGGTGACCGGCTTGACCTTGACTTCCCGTTTCTGGCCGGCAGCCTTGACGGCGTTGACCGCCTCCATGGCTTCTTCCTGCCATTGCTTCTCGATACGGGCGACTTCCGACGCCGCCAGTGCGACGCCGCCTTCGAAGTACGTCTGCGGATAGCGAGGGACAACCTTCAGGGCAACCACCTCGGCGCCGGTGATGTCGGCCAGTCCGATGGCGTGGTCGACCGCCATCTTGGACAGTTTCGAGCCGTCGGTGGCCACGAGGATTCGCTTGTACATGGGTTTCTCCTGCCAATAGTTGTTGGAAAGACAATAGCCTACGCAAGGCGTGCCTGAGTACGCTTGATTTATGTCAACCGCATGAGCCACCCTGTCGATTACCCTCGCCGCATGAACCAGGCAGCCACCGCGCCCCCGGTGGGGTCCCTTGCTCCAGCTTCGTCGGCCGACGAAGGCGCTGGCCTGTTCGGCGCTCATCGAGGCCCGCTCACCGTTACTGACGACTTCCAGGTGCTGGACGACCCGGTCGAGCAGAAGGAGTTCACCGAACTCCATGAGGAAGACGGTCAGACCACGGCCGAGTCCGTGCTGATGGTGCAGGGCATGTACTGCGCCGCCTGCGCGGACACGGTGGAGTGTGCGTTGCAGGGCCTGCCCGGTGTGCACAGCGCGCAGGTCCATGCTGCCACTCGCCGGTTGACCCTGCGCTGGGATCCTGCCAGGACGCGGATGTCCGAGCTCGCCCAGATCGTGGGGCGGACCGGCTACCGTCTGCTCCCAATGCAGCAGGCCATGTCCATCAGCGAACGCCTGCGTGAGACGCGCCAGATGCTGTGGCGCCTGTTTGTGGCCGGTTTCTGCATGATGCAGGTCATGATGTATGCATGGCCTGCCTACGTGGCCGAGCCTGGGGAGATGCCACCCGATATCGACCAGCTCCTTCGCTGGGCCAGCTGGGTGCTGAGTGTTCCCGTCGTGACCTTTGCCAGCGGCCCTTTCTTTCGCAGCGCGTGGCGAGATCTGCGTCAAGGCCGTATCGGTATGGACACGCCGGTGTCCATCGGCATTCTGGTGACTTTTCTGGTCAGTTCGGCCGCCACGTTTGATCCCACGGGTCTCTGGGGCCATGAGGTCTGGTTTGACTCCCTGACCATGTTTGTCTTTTTCCTGTTGGGGGGGCGGTATCTGGAACTCAAGGCCCGGGATCGCACCGCGGGCGCTCTGGATGCCTTGATGAACCGTCTGCCGGAGGTCTGTGACCGTCAGCGCGAGGATGGCAGTTTCGAGTCCGTCTCGGTGCGCCGTCTGGGGACTGGTGACCTCGTGCGTGTGCAGGCCGGACAGGCGTTTCCGGGCGATGGCGTGATCGAGAGTGAGTCGGCCACGGTGGATGAAGCCCTGCTGACCGGGGAGTCACGTCCCCTGACGCGCTTGAGGGGTGAACCGGTCGTGGCGGGCAGCTTCAACCTGGCCGGACCCGTGTTGATGCGGATTGAGCGCCTCGGCCGGGACACCCGTTTTGCGCAGATTGTCAGTTTGATGGAGAAGGCGTCCACTGAGAAGCCTCGCCTGGCCATTCTGGCGGACCGGATTGCTGCGCCCTTTCTCGTGGTGGTGGTGCTGGGCGCCCTGGCGGCCGGCGCTTTCTGGTGGCAGACCGATCCCGGCAAGGCGGTGGCGGTGGCCGTGGCGGTCCTGATCGTGACCTGTCCCTGTGCGTTGTCGCTGGCCACACCATCGGCCATGCTGGCGTCTGCCGGAGCGCTGGCCCGCCGTGGCGTGCTGGTCCGACGGCTCCAGGCGTTTGAGACGCTGTCGTGCATCAACACGGTGGTGTTTGACAAGACAGGCACCCTGACCCGAGATCGGCTGGAGGTGCGGGAGCTCTCGATGCGCGACGGTGTTGCCCGCGAGCAGGTGCTGGCCTTGGCCGCGTCGCTGGCGCAGGGTTCGCTTCATCCGGTGTCCAAGGCAATTGTCGAGGCCGCCCGTCAGCAGTCGGTCACGCCGACCAGGCCCACTGGCGAGGTGACCGAGCAGGCAGGGCAGGGCATGGCGGCCACTTTTGAGCGCCACGGCCATGTCCGCCTTGGCTCGGCGGCCTGGGCTGGCGTGGTGACCGTGGGCACGTCTGATGGCCCGCGGGCCTACTTGTCTGACGAGCAAGGCTGGCTGGCCACCTTCGAAATGGAGGAGCAGCTGCGCGAGGATGCCATCACGGCAGTCAGTGCGCTGCGCCAGCAGGGCATTCGCACCCTTTTGCTTTCCGGCGATCGCGAAGGTGCGGCCCGACTGGTGGCTGGCGAATTGGGGATCGATGAGGTCATTGCTGGTGCCACGCCTGAGCACAAGCTGGCGGAGGTGGTTCGGCTGCAACAGAACGGCAGAACCCTGGCCATGGTGGGTGACGGTCTGAACGATGGTCCCGTGCTGGCGAGGGCCAACACCTCGTTCGCCCTGGGGCATGCGGCGGCACTGGCGCAGGCGCAATCCGACTATGTGATCCAGGGGGGGCGGCTGATGGATGTGGTCGACACCCTTCAGCAGGCCCGCGACACCATGCGCATCGTGCGGCAGAACCTGATCTGGGCTGCGGTCTACAACGCCATCAGCATTCCGCTGGCCATGGTGGGCTGGATGCCCCCGTGGCTGGCGGGTCTTGGGATGGCGGCCAGTTCGTTTCTCGTCATTGCCAACGCGGCACGCCTGGCCCGCAAGCCGGGTCTCGCTGGGGCTTGATGCCATTTGCTATTTGAAGAGAGTGCTTCATGGATATTCTCTATTTGCTCATCCCCGTGTCCATCGTGCTGGTGTTCGCGATCATCGGCGTCTTCTGGTGGGCCCTGCAGTCGGGGCAGTTTGACAACATCGAGCGCGAGGGTGAGCGGGTTCTCAAGGGTGATTGACTTAAGTCAAGGCGATGCCAGGGGCCAATCAGCACACTCGCGGCAGTGACATTGATGAGGAGTTCTTTATGTCCGTGACAACAAAGACCGGCCAACCGGCGGTCTACAACGACAGCGTGGTCCGCTGGTTTGCCATTGCGTCCGTGATCTACGGCGTGGTGGGCATGCTGGTGGGCGTCATCATCGCGGCCCAGCTGACCTGGCCCGAGCTCAACATGGGGATCGAATGGATCACCTACGGTCGTCTGCGACCGCTGCACACCAATGCGGTGATCTTCGCGTTTGGCGGCTCCGTGCTGTTTGCGACCAGCTACTACGTTGTCCAACGGACGTGCCACACACCGCTGTTCTCCAACGCGTTGGCCTGGTTCACCTTCATCGGGTGGAACATCGTCATCGTCTCGGCCGTGATCACCCTGCCGCTGGGCATCACCAGCGGCAAGGAATACGCCGAACTGGAGTGGCCGATTGACCTGCTGATCGCCGTGACCTGGGTGGCTTACGCCATCGTGTTCTTCGGCACGGTTGGCATCCGCAAGGTCAAGCACATCTATGTGGCCAACTGGTTCTTCGGCGCCTTCATCATCGCCGTGGCCTTGCTGCACATCGTGAACAGCGCGGCCCTGCCGGTTGAACTGTTCAAGTCCTACTCCGCTTACGCCGGTGTGCAGGACGCCATGGTGCAATGGTGGTACGGCCACAACGCGGTGGGCTTCTTCCTGACCGCCGCCTTCCTGGGCATGATGTACTACTTCATCCCCAAGCAGGCAGAGCGTCCGGTGTACTC
>JAJPEW010000132.1 GCA_021166755.1 Hydrogenophaga sp.
GGAACCTGGGCATCGCTTTCGTGGATGCCCCGGTATCGGGGGGCCAGGCGGGTGCCCAGAACGGTCTGCTGACCGTGATGTGCGGGGGCGATCAGGCCGCCTTTGATGTCGCCAGGCCTGTGGCCATGGCCTTCTCACGGGCGTTCACGCTGATGGGCGCACCCGGCGCCGGACAGCTGACCAAGATGGTCAACCAGATCTGCATTGCCGGTCTGGTGCAGGGCCTGTCCGAGGCGATTGCCTTCGGCCAGAAGGCGGGGCTGGACATGAACCTGGTGCTCGACGTGATTGGCAAAGGCGCCGCCCAAAGCTGGCAGATGGACAACCGCGGCAAGACCATGGTGGCCGACAAGTTCGATTTCGGGTTTGCCGTCGACTGGATGCGCAAGGACCTGGGGCTGGTGCTGGACGAGGCCAAGCGCAATGGCGCACGCCTGCCGGTGACGGCGCTGGTGGATCAGTTCTACGCCGACGTGCAGTCCATGGGTGGCAACCGCCTGGACACGTCCAGCCTGATCAAGCGTTTGCGCTGAACGACGGGCCAGGCCGGCGGGCGAGGAGCCACGCCGACCCGAGGAATCACTGGCTGGACCCTGCCGGGGTAGGCGGCGATGACGTCGATGCGGTTGTAGCCTGCAGGCGGGCAATCTCCTGGTCGGACAGCACCTCGAACACGCGCACCACCTTCTGCACGCCCTGCGTGGTCCGCGCGACCTCGGTGGCCCGGTCGGCCTCTTTCTGGGTGACCAGACCCATCAGGTACACCGTGCCGCGCTCGGTCACGACCTTGATGGCGCTGGCGGGCACGTCCTTGGCGTCGATCATGGCCGCCTTGACCCGGCCGGTGATCAGGCTGTCGTTGGCCTGTTCGCGCAGGCCCGGGCTGTTGGCGATGCCCACCTCGTTGAAGACCCCGGCGACGTTGGTCGTCTTGCGCACGGCTTCCTCGACCAGTTGCTTGTCGCGCTCGGTGGCGGCTTCGCCGGTGATCAGGGCCTTGCGGTTGTAGCTGGTGATGTTGACGCGCACGCGGGAACCGACGGTCTCGCGCACGTTGCTGGCCGCACGCAATTCGATGCCCTGGTCATCGAGCTGGGCACCCGAGCTGCGGCGGTCGGTGGCCACCATGGCGCCGGTGACGGCTGCGCCGCCGATGACCAGGGGCGTGCAGGCGGGCAGGACGGTGGCCGCCACGGCCAGTGGAAGGGCAAGGCAGGCCAGGCGGCGGGCAGACATGGGCAGGCTCATGACGGGGTCTCCGTTTCAGGGGTCAGGGAATCGGGCAGTCCCAGCAGCTGGGCATCAACGCCATCGCAGATGCTGTGCAGGACCAGGTGATGCACTTCGAGAATGCGGGCGGGCACATCGCTGGGGACACAGACGTGGACATCGGTGTCGCGCAGTTGCTGCGCCAGGCGCCCTCCGCGGCCGCCGGTCAAGGCCACGACCGTCATCTCGCGTTCGTGGGCGGCTTCGACCGCCGCCAGCACATTGGCCGAATTGCCACTGGTCGACAGGGCCAGCAGCACATCGCCGGCCTGCCCGAGGGCGCGGACCTGGCGGGCAAACATGGCGCGGGGATCAAAATCGTTGGCCACCCCCGTGAGCACGGCGGCATCGGCCGACAGCGACAGGGCCGCGAGTTCCGGCCGCTCGCGCTCATGCCGGCCGATGAAGCTGGCGGCGAAATGCTGGGCGGCCGCTGCCGAAGCGCCATTGCCACAGGCCAGCACCTTGCCACCGCCGGTGACACTGGCCAGCACGGCGTGCGTGGCCGCCTCGACCACCGGTGCCAGGGCCTGGGCACACTGGTACTTGAGGTCGGCACTGTCGATGAACTGTTGCTGGATGCGTTGCAGAAGCATGGCTCGATGATAGCGGCGCGATCGGGTATCAAAAGGTAGCGCCTGCATCAAATGCAGCGCGCAGCCAGTCGAGTTGCGGGCCTTCGCCGCCCCCCAGGGCGCCATGGACGACCACCACATCGAACCGGCATGGGGGCTCTGACCGCATCTGGAGCAGAAAGTGCCGGGCGGCAAACACGATGCGCCGCTGCTTGACGCCGGTGACGCTGGCCGCCGCGCCCCCGGCCCGCGTGCTGGCCCGCTGGCGCACCTCGACAAACACCACCGTGCCATCGGGCTCCCGCATAATCAGGTCGATCTCGCCACCGCCTCGGCCGGGGGTGCGGAAGTTGCGCCGCAGCAGGCGCAGGCCCCTGCCCTGCAGGAAGTCCAGCGCCAGGTCCTCGGCCCGGTCGCCGCGCTGTTTGGTCGTGCCCGCGGACACACCGGCACCCCTGCCTTCACGAAAGCCATCCATTGTCTGTGTTCTCTCCATCCCTGATGACCGCCGCGCAGGACGCGGCGGGCCAGCAGCATTATCCGCAGGGCGCCCTCTACCTGGTGGCCACGCCCATCGGCAATCTGGCGGACATCGGCCTGCGCGCGCTGCAGGTGCTGGGTCTGGCGGACACAGTGGCCTGCGAAGACACACGGCACACCGCCAGCCTGCTCAAGGCCTACGGGCTTCACAAGCCCCTGCTGGCGGTGCACCAGCACAACGAGGCAGAGGCCGCCCAGGCGGTGATCGCGCGCCTGCGCGAAGGCCAGCGGGTGGCATATGTCAGTGATGCGGGAACTCCCGGCGTCAGCGACCCTGGGGCGCGGCTGGTGGACGCGGCCGTCGCGGCGGGCCTGCGATGCGTGCCCATTCCGGGGCCCAGCAGCCTGACCAGCCTGCTGAGCGTGACCGGCCACGCCGGCTGGGACGGCCGCTTTGTCTTTCTGGGCTTCCTGTCCACCCGCGCCACCGAGCGCCAGCGCGAGATCGGGGCGATGGCGACATCGCCGATGGGCAGCTTGATCCTGGAGGCGCCGCACCGCATCGAGGCACTGGCGCGAGATCTGGCGGTGCTGGGTGAGCGGCCAGTGACTGTCGGGCGGGAACTGACCAAGCAGTTCGAGGAAGTGGCACGGGTGTCCGCCGCCGGTCTGGCCGCCTGGCTCGACCAGGAACCTCACCGGACCCGCGGCGAGTTCGTGCTGCTGGTGCACCCGCCGGCAGCCGCCGCGCCCGATGAAGAGGGCCTGGATGCCGCCACGTTGCGCACGCTCGACCTTTTGCTGGCAGAGTTGCCGGTGAAGGCGGCCGTGAAGCTCTGCGCCGAGATCACGGGTGCCGCACGCAATGCCCTGTACGCCTGCGCGCTGGAGCGACGGCAGAAGGACTGAGCGTCCAGCGTCAGCGCGACGGCCGGTCGATGGGCGTCAATGGGCGAGCGACCCCGGACGGCCGGATTTCCGTGGCCTCGACATCGACCACGTCGGCTGTGGATGTCGCCGCGCCAGCAGACCATGCGCCGGCCGTGTAGCGGCGCGAGCGTTCCCGCATCTGGCTGAACAGAACCAGCGGCGCGGGTTTGCGGCCCGTCAGCAGCGACCAGAGCGACATACCGAGCACCAGCACGATGGCGGCGGCCAGAAAACTCAGCACGAACAGAAGCCCCGCGAGAAACAGGACCACGCGGAACACGCCCCGCAACAGGGCGGACAACAGATCGGAAAGTGCGTTCATCAAGTGAATGGAGGCCACAGACCTCCGGGAGTTCCCGAAACCACTCGGGCGGACTGACAGCATATGGGGGGCTGGCGCCATCACGCAAGTCCCCGGTGCGTGAAAACCGACCGCCGGCAGGTCACGGTGGACTGCTATGCTGGTGCCGAACCTTGTGACTGCCTTCCCTTGCTGCCCATGACCCGACTGACCCAGTACTTTTTCCGCGGCCTCATCACCTTCCTGCCCTTGGCGCTGACCGTGTACGTGCTGGTGATCTTCGTCACCTGGACCGAGCGGACCGCGATGCAGCTGATCCGGCCACTGGTGGGTGATTTCTACCTGCCCGGCCTGGGCATCGCGCTGGGTGCCCTGCTGATCCTGGCATTGGGTTTCCTGGTGTCGCAGAAGTTCACGTCTCGCCTGTTCTCGCTGGTGGAGCTGCCTTTCACCAACCTGCCGGTGGTCAAGAGCATCTATTCGTCGCTGAAGAACTTCGCCGACTACTTCGCGCCGCACGAACAGGATGCCCAGCAGGTGGTGCTGCTCAAACCGCCCGGCACGGAACTGTCGACGGTCGGGCTGGTGACCCGCCAGAGCATGCGCGGCCTGCCGCGCGGCCTGTCCGAGCTGCACGACCAGGTGGCGGTGTACCTACCCATGGGCTACATGATCGGCGGCTACACGGTGTTCGTGCCGCGCAGCTGGATCGTCCCGGTGGACATGTCGGTGGAGGAAGCCATGCGCATGGCCCTGATTGCCTTCATGTCGTCGAACAAGCCGGGACCGGGCACCCCGCCCCAAGCCTGAGACCCGAACCACCTGCCTGAAGCCCATGAGCATCCGACACCTCGACACCCTGTTCGCCCCGGCATCGGTCGCCGTGTTCGGCGCCTCCGAACGTCCGTCCAGCGTGGGCGCGACCGTGTGGCGGAACCTGCGCGAAGGCGGCTACCAGGGGCGCCTGTACCCGGTCAACCCCAAGCACCGTGAGATCGGAGGGGTGAAAAGCTTCCGCCACGTGCGGGACCTGCCCGAGGCCCCGGACCTGGCGGTGATCTGCACCCCGCCCGCCACGGTGGTGGACCTCATCCGGGAACTGGGCGCGCGGGGAACGCGCGCCGCGGTGGTGGTGACCGCCGGTCTGGACAAGACCACCAAACAGGCCATGCTGGATGCCGCGAGGGCACACACGCTGCGCATCCTGGGCCCGAACTGCATCGGCATGCTGGTGCCGCATCTGGGGCTGAACGCCAGCTTCGCCCACATCGGCGCCCGCCCCGGCGAACTGGCCTTCGTGTCGCAGTCCGGCGCATTGGTGACCGCCATGCTGGACTGGGCGGCCTCGCGCGGCATCGGGTTTTCGCACTTTGTCTCACTGGGCGAGCGGGCGGACGTGGACTTCGGGGACATGCTGGATTTCCTGGGCAGCGATCCGAAGACGCGGGCCATCCTGCTGTACATCGAGAGCATCGAAGAAAGCCGCAAATTCATGTCGGCCGCCCGTGCGGCCGCGCGCAACAAGCCGGTGATCGTGGTCAAGGCTGGCCGTTCGGCGGCTGGTCAGGCCGCCGCCGCCTCGCACACAGGGGCCCTGGCTGGGTCGGACGCGGTGTTTGACGCGGCCATTGCCCGCTCGGGCATGCTGCGCGTGCTGACCCTGCACGACCTTTTTCTGGCGGCCGAAACCCTGGCCCGCGTCCGGGACGGGCGGTCCAACCAGCTGATCGTGCTGACCAACGGCGGCGGCGCCGGCGTGATGGCCGCCGATGAGGCGGCGGCGCTGGGCGTGCCCCTGGCCAGGCTGGACGAGACCACACTGGCCCGCCTTGACCAGGTGCTGCCGACCAACTGGTCGCGCGGCAACCCGGTGGACATCATCGGCGACGCCCCCGCGCAGAGGTACCTCGATGCCATCGACGTGCTGTCCCGGGAATCGGGCAGCGCGATCCTCTTCATCCACGCGCCCACCGCCATCGTTCCGAGCCTGGAAATCGCCCAGGCCATGCTGCCCCGCATCAGCGCCGGACCACAACATCTGCTGGGCTGCTGGCTGGGTGACAGCGCCGTGGCGCAGGCCCGCCAGACCTTCCGCGAGGCGGGGGTCCCCGACTTCAACACCCCCGAAGAGGCGGTGCGGGCCTTTTCATTCCTGCGGACCTATCGCCTGCACCAGGAAGAACTGCTGGAGACGCCACCGGCGCGCAGCGCGGCCCATGCCATCGATCTGCCGGCCATCCGCGCCATCATCGACCAGGTGCTGGCCGAACAGCGGGAGATCCTGACCGAGCCCGAGGCCAAGGCGCTGCTGGATGCGGCAGGTCTGCCTGTGGTGCCCACGCGCGTGGTCGGTCCGGATCCCGACGAGGCCTGCGCCGCCGCGCAGTCGCTGGGATATCCGGTGGTGCTCAAGATCCTGTCACAGGCGATCAGCCACAAGAGCGATGTCGGGGGCGTGCGGCTCAACATCGCCGATGAGCAGGAACTGCGGCAGGTCTGCACGACCATGCTGGCCCGGGTACGGGAGCTCCGGCCCGACGCGGACGTGCAGGGCTTCACGGTGCAGCCGATGGTCCGCAAGAAGCACGCCCACGAACTGATCGTGGGTGCGAGCGTGGACGCGGTTTTCGGCCCGGTGATCCTGTGCGGGGCCGGGGGCACCGCGGTGGAGGTGCTGGCCGATCGCGCACTGGCCCTGCCACCGCTGAACATGCCGCTGGCCCTGGCGCAGATCCGCCGCACCCGCATCCACCAGCTGCTCAAGGGCTATCGGGATGAACCGGCCGCCGACATCCACGGGATTGCGGGGGTGCTGGTGGCGGTGTCGCAGCTGCTGGCCGAGGTGCCCGAGATTGCCGAGCTGGACATCAACCCACTGCTGGTCAACCACGACGGTGCCGTGGCCCTGGACGCGCGTGTGCGGGTCTCGGCCAGCCGGCCGGCGGGCGCCGATCGCTTCGCCATCGCGCCCTACCCGGCCGAGCTGGTGGAGTTCTGCGACTGGCAGGGTCAGGCGCTGACGATCCGGCCGATCCGGCCCGAAGACGAGGGCCAGCACCTGGCGTTTCTCCAGCGGCTGGAACCGGAGGACATCCGCCTGCGGGTGTTCTACAGCCGGCGCAGCATCGAGCACACCGAACTGGCCCGCCTGACCCAGATCGACTATGCGCGCGAAATGGCCTTCATCGCCACACGCGGCCACGGCGGCAGCGAGGAGACCCTGGGCACCGTCCGCGCCACCGTCGATCCCGACAACGACACGGCAGAGTTCGGGGTGATCGTTCGCTCGGACCTCAAGGGAACCGGGCTGGGACACCGGCTGATGCGCAAGATGATCGCTCACCTGCGGGCCCGGGGCACACGGCAGCTGGTCGGCACCGTGTTGCGCGAGAACACCGGCATGCTGGAACTTGCCCGCTCGCTCGGGTTCGAAGAAAGGGCCAATCCCCATGATCCCGACGACCACGCCACCCGGTTCGTGGTCCTGCCTCTTCAGCCCGGGCACTGATCGCGCGGGCAGAGGCTGCCGGAGACCCACACCATGCCTTTGCCCGCTTCACGCCGCACCCTGCTGACCCGAGGCGCCACTCTGGTGGCCATGACTGCCGTCCCGGGCTGGTTGACACCCGCCCTGGCCCAGACGTCCCTGCGTCCGACGCCCTCACAGACCGAGGGCCCGTTCTACCCGGTCAGCCTGCCGGTCGATCGCGACTTCGATCTGCTGCGCAACGGCCAGGTCGCCTACGGTCAGGGACAGGTCGCCTGGATCGAAGGGACGGTGACCGACACGCGGGGCGTCCCGCTGGGCGGCGGGGTGGTCGAGATCTGGCAATGCGACCACAACGGCCGCTATCACCACCCGGGCGACGGCGACCGCGCGGACCCGGCGTTCCAGGGCTTCGGGCAGGTGACGCTGGGCCGGGACGGTCGCTACCGCTTCCGCACCATCCGGCCGGTGGCCTACAGCGGACGCACCCCGCACATCCACGTGAAGGTCCGTCTGGATGGCCAGGACCTGCTGACCACCCAGATGTATGTCGACGGGGACCCGCACAACGAGCGTGACTTCCTCTGGCGCAGGCTCAACGCCGAGGGCCGGGCCGCCCTGACCCGGCGCTTTCGTGCGGGCGCCGATGGCCAGCGGGCCGATTTTCCGATCGTGGTGCAGGCCTGAACCGGAGCGCGTAAGCTGTCCCCATGGATTCCTTGACGCAGATTGCCCTGGGTTCGGCCGTCACCGTGGCCGTGATGGGACGGCGCACCGCCGCCTGGAAGGCCGCCCTGTGGGGTGGCGTGGCCGGCACCCTGCCCGATCTGGATGCCCTGATCGACCACGGCGACGCCATCCTGAACATGGTGCTGCACCGGGCCGAGAGCCATTCGTTGCTGTTCCTGACGCTGCTGTCGCCACTGCTGGCCTGGCTGGTCAGCCGGGTCCACGGCGAGCAGCCCCTGTGGCGTCGCTGGTGGCTGGCGCTGTGGCTGACCCTGTTCACCCACCCGTTGCTGGACAACATGACGGTCTATGGGACGCAATTGCTGCAGCCGTTCACCGACCATCCGTTCGGCGTGGGGAGCATGTTCATCATCGACCCGGCCTACACATTGCCGCTGCTGGCCGGAGTGATCGCTGCCCTGGTGATGCGCGGCCAGGGCCGCAGCCTGCGGTGGAACCTGGCCGGTCTGGTGCTGTCCACGGCGTATCTGGGCTGGAGCGTCGCGGCCCAGCAAGTGGCCACCAGCGTGGCCCGGACCTCTCTGGCTCAGGAAGGGGTGGTCGCCGAGCGCCTGCTGGTGACCCCGGCGCCCTTCAACACGGTGTTGTGGCGCCTGGTGGCGATCACGCCCACCCACTACCACGAGGGTTACTACAGCCTGTTGGACGGGCGCGTGGCCGTGCGCTGGACCCGTCATGAGCGAGGTGCCGATCTGATCGCCCGGCATGGCCAGGCCGACCCGGTGGCCCGCATTGCCCGCTTCAGCCATGGTTTCTACCGCATGAGCCAGACCCCGGACGGACGGGTCCTGGTGGCGGACCTGCGCATGGGGCAGGAACCCCACTACGTGTTCGAATTTGACGTCGGCGATGCCACCACCGTCGGCCAGGTGACCGCCACCCAACGGAGCAGTCGCCCGGACACCGACGCCGCCCTCGCCTGGCTGTGGCAACGCGCCCGCGGCGCCGACCTGCTGCCCATGGGCGCAGCGCTGGCGGCACCGCGCTGAACGGCGCGGCCCTGGCTCAGGCCATCAGCAGCGTGATGGCGATGATGATCACGCCGATGGCCAGGTTGACGCTGACCCAGGTGCGGATGGATGCCAGTGCGATGCCACCGGCCGGCCAGTCCTGATCGGCCACCGCCCGCGACAGCCGCTTGAACAGCGCAAAGCGGATGTGACCGAAGATGGCCATCATCACGATGCCCAGCGTGGCCATGATGGTCCAGTTCAGCGGCATGTTGAACGACAGGCCAGCCTGCACCGTTTCCTTGGCCACCCGGCCGATCATCCAGAGGCCGCTGGCCAGCACCACCACCACGGCCACCAGCACCGCCGAGAAAAAGCGTTGCAACGCGCCGTGCATCAGGGGGATGCGCTGGGGCGGCGGCAGCTGCATGGCGGCAGGACGCAGGAAAAAGTGGGCAAACACCATGCCGCCGATCCAGACGACGATGGCCAGCACGTGTAGCAGCTTGAGGGTGGCGTAGAGCATGGATCTTCCAGAGCAAAGCGTTTCGGCGCCGGGCCGCCCCAAGCCGAAACAGCCCCCTTGGGGGGCAGCGACCCGCACAGCGGCGGAGCGTGGGGGCATTAGCGCACATCTGTCAGCATACCGTCGGATTCGCGCCGCTGCAGGCGATAGGGTGGCAATCCCTTGAGCATGCGCCGGCCATACGACTGGCGCAGCAGCCGAGCGTCGTAGCAGATCACCACCGCCTGGTCGTCCTCGGTGCGCAAGGCCCGCCCGGTCCATTGCAGCAGCCGCGCACCGGTGGCCGGCACCACCAGTTCGATGAACGGGTCGCGGCCCTGAGCCTTGAGCCAGTCGGCGCGCGCCTGGCCCACCGGATCGCTGGGCGAGGCAAACGGCAGCTTGGTGATGAACACCCACTCGCACAGCTCGCCCGGCAGGTCCAGTCCCTCACCGAACGATTGCAGACCGAACAGGATGGAAGCCTGCCCCGCCGCGACGCGGTCGGCATGGCGACGCAGCAACTGGGTGCGCGCCGACTCCCCCTGCACCAACACCGACTCGCGCAGGCGCCGGTGCTCGCCACGCTCGAGCAGGTCCTGCGCGCGCTTCATCTGGGCGCGCGAGGTGAACAGCACGAGGGCGCCGCGCTCGACCTGCTGCAGGTCCTCCAGCAGCAGCCCCAGCATCTCGGCGGTGTAGCCCTCGACGTCCTTGGGGTCGTGGCGGGTCTGGACCACCACCAGCCGGCCCTGCCGTGCATGGTCGAAGGGACTGAGCACCTCGCGCACCTGCACATCGTCGTCCTGGGCCAGGCCGCATTCGTACAGAAAGTGGTCGAAGCTGCCACAGGTGACCAGCGACGCCGAGGTAGCCACGGCCGCCCGCACACGGCTCCAGAGCTGGCTGCGCAGCAGGCCACCCGGGTTGAGCGGACAGGCATGCGCCGTGAGGGTGACCAGCCCGTTGTCGATACCCGCTTCCAGCCACTTGGCCAGCGGGGGCTGGCCCGCCTGCGGCTGCTGCAGCCAGAGCTCTGCGGTGGCCGCCATGTGTTGCAGCCGGGGAGCGAAGGTGCCAATGCGGCTGTAGAGCTGCGCGCAGCGGGTGGCCTCGGAAGGTTCTTCACGGGCCAGGGACCGCAGCCGCACGGCAATGGCCTCCAGCTCCTTGAGCAGGGCGGTCGAGCGGCTGGCGATCTGGCCCACGGTCTCGGACCAGTCCTCGGGCAGCACGCCGCCGCTCAGTCGTTCGTTGGTCGCAGGCACGCTGAACTCGAAACCGGCCGCCCCGTCGCGCCCGTTGCGTGGGCGCATGCCACCTTGCCGGCCAGTGATCGCCAGCCATTCGGGCGACTCGGCCACGCGCGCCATGGCGCGGCGGGCCAGATCGCCCTGGGCGGCCTTGAGCTCGCGCGCCAGCGTCGCTGCGTCCACGCCCATCACGTGGGAGATGGCCCCGGCCACATCGCTGACCGCGCGGGGCAGCTTGTCAAGCCAGCCCCCCCGCATCAGGTCCATGCTCTCGGTGAACTGGGCCTGCGCAATGCTGCCGAGGTGATGGGCCTCGTCAAACACCAGGTAGCAATCGGACGGATCCGGCAGGGCGTGCAGGCCGAGCGTCGAGAGCAGCAGGTCGTGGTTGACCACGATCACCTGGGCTTGCGCCAGGCGGGCACGGGCCTGGTAGTAGCTGCAGCTGTGGTAGCTGGGGCAATGGCGGGCGGTGCAGGTGTGGCGCTCGGCCGCGACCGGGCTCCAGAGTTCGCCGGCCGGCGGTTCGGCCAGCCGGTCACGGTCACCATCCCAGTCACCGGCGTCGAGCATCTGGCTCCATTGGGTGTAGGTGCGCGACTGCTCGGCCCAGGCGCGCGCCAGCGCGTCCGACGGGACGGGCGCGGCTGCCGGGGCTTCCTCGTCACCAAACAGGTCGGTGCTGACCGGGTCACCGCCGGCCATCTGTTCCAGCTTGAGGCGGCACACATAGCGCCCGCGTCCCTTGGCCAGCGCAAAGGCAAAGGGCTGTGGCAGCGCCGCGGACAGGGCCGGCAGGTCCTTGCCGATCAGCTGTTCCTGCAGCGCCACGGTGGCCGTGGAAATCATCACCCGCTTGCCCTGCGCCAACGCCAGGGGGATCACGGTGGCCGCGTACGCGGCGGATTTGCCCACCCCGGTGCCGGCCTGCACCACCGCAATCGCCCGGGGGCCGGCCATGATGTCATCGGCCGCTTTCTCGGCCCCTTTTTCGGGCCGCGATGGCCAATCGACGGGGGACAGGGTGGCGGCAATGTGGGCGGCCATCTCGCGCTGGCCCTCGCGCAGGCGAAAGCCCGGCAGGCGGGAGACCACATAGTCGAAAGCGCCCAAGGCCAGGGCTTCGCGGGCCAGCGGGCCGGCGGGCAGATCGGCGGTGGACATGGGCTCGGTCATGGATGGCGCGGGCAAACGCGCATTGTCCCAGAAGGTGCCGGGTCTGCCCCGCCTGCCTCAGCTCCGGGCTCAGGCATGGTCCCGGTTTTTCGCAGACAAGTTGCCCCTTGAAGCCACACAATGGCGGACATGGCAGGCAAGATCATGCTCTGCCGTTTTCAACCACCGCAACACGCTCCATGACCATTCTGATGTTTCTGGCTGGCCTGGCAGGCCTGATCGCCGGCGCCGAACTGCTGGTGCGAGGCGCCTCCAAGCTGGCGCTGTCGTTCGGGATCTCTCCCCTGGTGGTGGGGCTGACCATCGTGGCCTTTGGCACCAGCTCGCCGGAGATGGCGGTATCGGTGGGCGCGGTGATGGACGGCCGCACCGACATCGCCATCGGCAACGTGGTGGGCAGCAACATCTTCAACGTGCTGCTGATTCTGGGTCTGTCGGCCATCATCACGCCGCTGGTGGTGCACATCCAGCTGATCCGGCAGGAGGTCCCCATCATGCTGGGTGCTTCGCTGCTGCTGCTCGTGCTGGCGTTCGATGGACGGGTGGGGCTGTGGGACGGGGCGATCCTGGTCGGCCTGATGCTGGCCTACACGGTGTTCCTGATTGTGCAGTCAAGGCGCGAAACGCAGGATGCCCAGGATGAGTACGCGGCCGAGGTCAAGCCTGCGGAGGCGGGTGGCTGGGACGCATCGCTGCCGGTGCAACTGATCCTCATCGTGGCCGGTCTGGGTCTGCTGGTTCTGGGATCGGACTGGCTGGTGGATGCCGCCATCGTCTTTGCAAAGGCCCTGGGCGTGAGCGACGTGGTGATCGGCCTGACCATCGTGGCGGCGGGCACCTCCATGCCCGAGGTGGCCACCTCGGTGATGGCCGCATTCAAAGGCGAGCGGGACATTGCGGTGGGCAACGTGGTGGGCAGCAACACCTTCAACATCCTGGGTTGCGTGGGCCTGTCGGGCATCGCGGCCGGCTCGGCCGGACTGGGGGTGCCACCGTCGGTGCTGAACTTCGACATCTGGGTGATGCTGGCGGTGGCGCTGGCCTGCCTGCCCGTGTTCATGACGGGCCGCGAGATCGCCCGCTGGGAAGGTGGGGTGTTCCTGCTGTACTACGTGGCCTACGTGGCCTACCTGATCCTGGCCGCTCAGGCTCACGACGCGCTGGGCACCTTCTCGGCGGTGATGATGGGCTTTGTGGTTCCGATCACGGTGATCACCCTGGTGGTGGTGCTGCTGCGCGGCCGCTCCCAGAGTGCAGGCTAGGGTGAGCGCGGCACCCAGCCGGCCGGTCAGCGCCAGAGCTCCTTCAAAGGGGTGAAGGGGGAAAACCGGTCAGCCACCTGCGCTTGCAGGAGTTCTGCCGAGGCCAGCGCATCGGTGAGCGCATGATGCAGGCGATAGCGGGGCAGCCCGTAGCGGGCGCGACTGGCTGCCAGCCGGATGGATATCGCGGGCGCTGTCGGCGCCCACCAGCGGCGCCAGCCAGTGATCGGCAGGCGATAGAGCCGCGCCTCCAGCTCCATGGTGTCAATGACCGGGAACGAGATGCCCTCGCCCAGGCGCCGCCGCAAGGCATTGTCCAGAAACTGCCGTTCAATATCGCGGCAATGCACCACCATGACGTGGCCGGCCATCGTCGAGAGCACGTCATCAAGGACATCGTCCAGATCAGGTGCATGCAGGAGCTGCTGATGGGTGATGCCATGAACCACCACCGCGTCGTCGCGCAAAGGCACGCGGGGTTTGAGCAGCCAGTGCCTGGAGCGCGAGGTGTGGATGCGCTCGAGCGTCAATGGCACGACGCCGATGCTCACGATGCCGTCGCGCACCGGGTCCAGGCCGGTGGTCTCCACATCGAGTGCGAGCAGGGGAACGTCCTGCAGCGGCGTGGAACCCGGCACACCACCTGCCTGATAGAAGGCACTCAGGCGGGGATCCCGCGCCTGACGGGCCAGCCGCGAGAACCGGGCCTCCCAGTCGATGGGACCCCGCTCGTCCGCATCTGGCGATGGACAGGGTGGATCGCGCAACAGTCCGGCGTGCAGCATGGTGTTCAGCGTCCCCTCACCGACTGGTAGCGGTACCGCAGGTAATCCTGCGCATGGCTGAGCACGGTGAAGGCATCCCGCAGGCTCTTGCGCTCGAACTCGGACAGACGATCAGGTTCGACCGAGTTGCCGGGCTCTCGGCCTGACCGAAGGTCATCGGCCTGGGTCCGCCAGCGGACAAAGCCGATGAACACCAGGGCGTCGTGCAGGTCCGGCCCCCGGCCAGCGGGCAGCACACCGGCCCGGATGATGTCGTCGAGCCGCTCAAAGGAATTGAGTGCCTGCGACCCCACCGCCAGGGCATGCACGCGGATCAGATCGGTCAGCGGGG
>JAJPEW010000179.1 GCA_021166755.1 Hydrogenophaga sp.
CTTCGACGGCAATCTCGTCGAACGGGTTCATGCTCATCTTGACGTTGGCAATGTCCACGCCCGTGCCGTCACTCTTGACACGCACCTTGACGTTGTAGTCCACCACGCGCTTGACGGGGACGATGATTTTCATGTTTTTCAGTTCGATGTATTGGCTGCTCGGTACCGCCTGCTCACCCAGCCCGGTTCAGATTCGTTCAGATTCGCAGTGCCACCAGCGTGATGGCGGGAAAGGCCGCCAGCAACAACGTTCTGAGGAGGTCACTGATCACGAACGGCGTCACGCCCCGATAGGTCTCCAGAATCGGCGTGTCCTTGGCCATGTTGTTGATGACAAAGAGGTTCATCCCCACAGGGGGCGTGATCAGCCCCACCTCCACGACGATCAGCACGAGGATGCCAAACCAGATGGCGGTCTCTTCAGGGCTCAGGCCAAAGTCCAGCCCCATGATCATGGGAAAGAAGATGGGTATGGTCAGCAGGATCATCGACAGCGAGTCCATGACGCATCCCAGCAGCAGATAGGCCACCAGCACACTGGCCAGAACCAGCCAGGGGCTCATCCCCAAGCCGATGACCCACTGCGCCATTTCCTGTGGCAATTGGGACAGCGCCAGGAAGGTGTTGTAGAGCCCGGCCCCGAGCACAATCATGAAGATCATGCCCGTGGCGACAGCGGTCCCGTAGATGGATTCTTTCAACGTACGGGTATTGAGCCCGCCGGACAACCAGGCGGCCAGCCCCGTGCCGAACGCACCGACGGCCGCACCTTCCGTGGGCGTGAAGAGTCCGGTGTAGATACCACCGACCACCGCGAGAAAGATCAGCAGCACCGGCCAGACCTGCCAGGTGGCTCGCCAGCGCTCCTTCATGGGCATCGGCGCCATGCTGCCCGCGCTCTCGGGCTTGAGCCGGACATAGATCGCAATCACCACGATGTAGCCCACCGCGGCCAGGATGCCGGGGATGAAGGCCGCCAGGAACAGCTTGGCAATGTTCTGCTCGGCCAGGATCGCATAGATCACCAGCACCACCGAGGGCGGAATGAGAATGCCCAGCGTGCCACCTGCAGCCAGGCTGGCGGTCGAAAGTGCACCCGAGTAGCCGGCTCGCTTCAGCTCCGGCAGCGCAACTTGAGCCATCGTGGCGGCGGTGGCCAGCGATGAGCCGCAGATGGCGCCGAACCCCGCGCATGCGCCGACGGCTGCCATGGCCACACCGCCTTTGCGGTGACCGATCCACGCCTCGGCGGCCTTGAACAGCGCCCTGGAGAGTCCGCCCAAGGCAGCAAACTGACCCATGAGGAGGAACAGGGGAACCACCGAGAGGTTGTAGTTCGAGAAGGTGCTGTAAGTCACCTGCTTGAGTTGGTTGAGGATGGGCGCGGCGTTGCCGTAGATGAAGAAGGCACCGACAAGTCCGCACAAAGCCATCGCAAGCCCTATGGGGACCCTCACGAAGATCAGTGCCAGCAGAGCGGGAAAGGACCAAGCCGCCAGTTCAAGAGGTCCCATCTCAGTGCCCCCCGCTCACAGACATGCCGAATCCCTCTGGCCAGTTGGCCAGACCCAGTGCGATGGCGGCCTTGGCCAGGTAGGTCAGACAACCGATGAACGCTCCTGCAAGACAGATGGCGAACGCCCACCACACCGGTATCTGGAGGATGAAGGAGGTCTCCATCTGTTCCATCTTCTCAACCATGCCATCCCACATTTTCCAAGTCAGGGTCAGCCAAAGCAGCGCCATGAGGATGTCGCAGACCGCCTCAATCGACTTTTTCAGGCTCGGCCCCATGACCCCGGCCAGGAGGTCGACGGTGGCATGTCCGCCTTGCACATGACACCAGGGCAGGAAAGCGAAGACCGCCACGGCGATGCCCACTTCCACGAGTTCGAAGTCGCCCGGCACCGGCCCAAGACCGATCGGCACCATGGCGCGTCCGGCAATGCTCATGACACTCATGACGGTGATGGCGCACAGCACGACACCTCCCAGCAAAGCGCTCCACTTGGCTGAGATGAAAATCCATCGAATCACTTCGGTTCTCCAGAAAAAATGCGCAGGACCTTGTGGGTCATGCGCATTTCCCGTTCGTTCGGATTTACTTGCTGTGCTTGGCAATCAGCTTGTCGGCTTCGGCGGCCAGCTTGTCGCCGTCGATACCGCGCTTTGCCACTTCCTGGTACCACATGGCACGCACACGCGATGTGGCCCGCTGCCACTGGGCAGTTTCAGCGGCGTCCAAGGTAATGATCGTGTTGCCTTCCTTGCGGACTGCTTCGATGCCCTTCTTGTCGCCTTCGTCCATGGCTTTGCCAAACAGCGCTGCGACCTTGGGTCCGCTGTTGTTGTCGATCACCTTCTTGAGGTCGGCAGGCAGCTTGTCGTAGGTACCCTTGTTCATCACGAAAGCAAAGGTACCCGTGTAGAGACCCCGCTCGCCCGCCGTCACGGTGTGGTTCTTGACCATCTGCTGAATGCGCAAGGCCGGGACGACTTCCCATTGGAGCGACGTGGCATTGATCACCCCCTTGGACAGTGCCTCGCTCACGGCAGGCGCCGGCATGCCCACCGGAACCGCGCCCAGTTGCTCCAGGGTGATGTTCACGATTCGTGAAGCACCACGCACCCGCATACCCTTGAGATCATCCAGGGTCTTGACCGGGGTCTTGGTGTGCAACACACCCGGGCCATTGACATGCACCGCCAGCAGCTTGACGTCCTTGAATTCCTCCATCGCATGGGTGGTCACGAACTCATGGAACGCCAGCGATGACTTCTCGGCGTCCTTGTTGGCCATGAAGGGCAGTTCGAACACTTCGGAGCGAGGGAAGCGACCCGGTGTGTAACCCAGAGCCGTCCAGATGATATCCACCACGCCGTCCCGCGCCTGGTCAAAAAGTTGCGGCGGCGTACCGCCAGCCTGCATCAGCGGGAAGTGCTGAACCTTGATCCTGCCACCGCTTTCCTTTTCAACCTTTTCGATCCAGGGCGCAATCGCCATGGCGGGGACGCTCGATGTCTGGGGAAGGAACTGGTGCAGACGCAAGGTCACCTCGCTGGCGGCGGCGCCCTGAAGCGCCATGGATGCCAGCACACCAGCACCGATGAGCAGTTTTTTGAGTTTGATCACAGCGTGTCTCCATCTAAAGGTAGGGCTCAGGACTCGCCAGCCCCAGTCAGGACCGCAGACATCCGAAATATTCAACCAACTGGTTGGTTGACTAAAGTAGTGTCCAAGGAGAGGATTCTCCGGACAATTAGGGTTTACGCTAGTTTTTGCCCTGCTGACCGCCCGACCTGTTGGCCTTCAAGCAAAATCCGCATGATCATGACGCCGTTGGTCGCTCGGATCGCGGTCGTCTGCCGTGGCACAGGACAGTCCCGCCCTCCGGGAACTGTTGTTTGATATTATCAACCAACCATTTGGTTGATTGGAGACTTATATGACCCCCACTGCTGGCGCCCTGCGCGGCCTGCGCGTTCTCGACCTGACCCATGCGCTTGCCGGCCCCTTCTGTTCGCAGATCCTGGCCGACCACGGTGCCGATGTCATCAAGGTCGAACCTCTGGAAGGGGACTTTTTCCGTCGCATGGGGCCGTTCCGGCAAGACGATCAGCAGCGCCACTTTGGCGGCCTGTTCCAGTCCTGCAACCGCAACAAGCGATCCATCGCCATCAACCTCAAGTCCACCGAGGGTCAGGAGTTGCTGAAGACGCTGGCCTCGGGGGCAGACGCCCTGGTGGAGAACTACCGGGCTGGCGTACTGGACAAACTGGGTCTGGGCTATGAGGCCCTGCGCAAGATCAACCCGCGCCTGGTCTACACCTCAGTGCGGGGCTTTGGCGACCGATCGGGCGGCGCCAGTCCTTACATGGACTGGCCTGCGTTCGACATTGTGGCCCAGGCGATGGGGGGCTGGATGGGTGTCACTGGAGAGGACAAGGAACACCCGGTCAAGGTGGGCGGCGGCGCGGGCGATACGGTCTCGGGCCTGTTTGCGGCCTTCGGCACCATGGCGGCCATCTGGAATGCGCGCACCACTGGCGCTGGGCAATATGTGGACGTGGCCATGACCGACAGCATTCTCGCCCTTTCGGAGTTGGTGGTCAGCACCTTCAGCTACCGCGGCGTTTCTCCCGAACCGGTCGGCAACGGGATTCCGGGCCTGGCCCCCTTCGGCACCATCTATGCCAAGGACGGGGTGATTGCCATTGCCGCGCCCCACGACCCGCAGTTCAAGCTCCTGTGTCAGCTCATCGGGCAACCGGAACTGCTGGAGGATCCGCGTTTCGCCAATGAAGGGCTTCGCTGGGAAAACCATCTTGCGCTGCGGGAAGCCATTGAGCGCTTCACCACCACCAAGACCAAGGCTGAACTCAAAGAACTGTTCGGCGGCAAGGTACCCTTCAGTCCCATCTACAACGCCGCCGAGATCTTCGCCGACCCGCACTTCACCGTCCGGCAGATGCTGCCGCAGGTGGAGCACCCCGGATCTGCAACCCCGGTCAGCGTGCCCGGCATTCCCGTGAAGCTGTCGGACACCCCCGGCGAGGTCAGGCACCGCGCACCGCTGCTGGGCGAACACAGCCGCGCGATCCTGGCCGAAGCGGGACTCGACGCGACCCGGATCCAGAGCCTCGTCGACGCTGGTGTCGTTTCAGCACAATAATTGCACCATGCCTGACGCGATCACCACCGACAAGCCGACCAAGACAGCCTCGCGAAAGCAGGCGACGGTCAAACCCGCCGCCACCCGCCGCAAGGCCGTGCCGGGCGCCAAGCACGAAGACAAGCTGACGGCCATCCTGCGCACGGCGGCACAGCTCTTTGCCCAGAACGGGTATGAGGCCACGTCCCTGGACATGATCGCTGACCGGCTGGGCATGCACAAGGCCACGCTCTACCACTACGTGAACAACAAGGAGAGCATTCTTTACCAGTGCCTGGTCAAGTCCTTTGGCAACCTTGACACGGTCATGAAGAGCATGGAAGACCGGACGATTCCGGTGCTTGAACGGTTGCGGCTGTTTGTCAGAAGCCTGGCCGAGGCGCAGAACAACGACTTCGGACGCTGCCTGGTGCTGGTGGGCGCGGGCCCGCTGGACAACATGACGGGTGACGACATCCGCCAGTTCCAGCGGCGGCTGGACCAGACGGTGCGGGCCCTGATCACCGAAGGCATAGCCTCCGGTGTGATCCGGCCCTGCCACCCGGGCATGGTGTCGGCGCTGCTGTTTGGGGCGCTCAACTGGGTACCCCGCTGGTACTCAGGCAAGGGCAAATTCTCGATCCAGGATGTGGCCGACAATTTTGTCGAGACGCTGGTCAAAGGCATCGGCACTGGCGCAGCCTGAGACGCCCCGTTCCCTTGGCAACCCGCTGGCCAGCATGCCTGGAATACAAAAGGCCCGGAATCACTTCCGGGCCTTCTGCATGGGAGCGCGCCAGACAGGCACTTACATGGACCGGGCGATCACGTCCTTGAGGGTTTCGTTGGAACCGCCGTAGATCTTCGCGACACGCGCATCCATGTACAGCTGGGCGATCGGGTATTCCGTGCAATAGCCATAGCCACCAAACAGCTGCAGGCAGCGATCAATGATTTCGCACTGCTTGTGCGAGCCCCACCACTTGGCCATCATCGCGTCGTTGGGCTGCAATGGTTTGCCATCGACCATGTCCTTGACGATGTTGTCGATGAACACCCGGCCGATGCGCGCCTCGGTCAGGCACTCGGCCAGGACGAACTTGGTGTTCTGGAAGTCCCAGAGGGTCTGTCCCAGCATCTTGCGGTTCTTGGCGTGCTCGACCGTCAGCTCGATCGCGCGTTCGGCACAGGCAATGCCCACGATGCCGATGGACAGGCGCTCACGGGTGAACACATCCATCAGCTGGAAGAAGCCCTTGCCTTCGACGCCACCAATGAGGTTCTCGGCGGGCACGCGAGCGTCCTCCAGGAAGATCTCGGCGGTGTTCAGGGCGTTCTGACCGATCTTGTCGATGATCTTGGCCACCTTGAAACCCGGGCAATTGTCCTTCTCCACCATGAACAGGGACAGGCCCTTGGCGCCCGAACCGGCTTCGCCCGTGCGGGCCGCCACCAGCACCATGTCGGCCTGATCGCCCAGGGTGCAGAAGATCTTGTTGCCGTTGAGCACGTACTCGTCACCGTCGCGCCGCGCGGTGGTGCGCAACGCCTTGACGTCGGTACCGGCATCGGGCTCGGTGATCGCCACCGCAATCATCTTCTTGCCACGGGCGATGTCGGGCATCCAGCGCAACAGCTGCTCGTGCGTGGCGGTCCCGTGAAAGAACCCCGGGCTGTTGAGCGCACCCGGAATGAAGCCGAAGGTGGTGTCGCAGATACGTGCCTGCTCTTCCATCACGACCACTTCGTGGGCAAAGCTGGCGCCCATGCCGCCGTACTCCTCGGGAATGCTCATGCACAGCAGACCCAGCTCGCCGGCCTTTTCCCAGACCTCGCGGTCCACGTGGTGCTGGCGGCGGAAGCGCTCGGCGTGAGGCGCCACCTCTTCCTCGAAAAAGCGCCGTGCCGTCTGGCGAAGCATGTCCAGCTCCTCGGTCATCCAGGGCGAGCGATAGGTGGTTGTCAAGTTGTCTCTCCGGTCATCAGGTTGATCTGACTTGCTGTGTGCAAGCGTTGGCCCGATTCTGTGGGCCTCATGCAATTTTGTCAACCAACCGGTTGGTTGACAAAATGCGAGGTCACCTCTACAGTCGACCCGGACTCGAATGAGACCGCGCCGGCGCCAACCGCACCGCACGAGCGAAACCGAGAACATGCACGAGACCACCGACACACCAGGAGATGACACATGACAGCCGATTTGCTCAACAGCACCAACTGGTCCGCCAAAGCACTGGCGGGCGAATGGAAAGCCCTGTCCGGCGGACAGATTGACGTGATCGAGCCCGCCACCGGGCAGGTGCTGGCCCAGGTGGCTTTGGCCAATGCACAGGATGTGCAGGCCAGTGCCCTGCTGGCACGACAGGCACAGAAGTCGTGGGCGGCCATGCCTTATGGCGAACGGGCCAAGATCTTCCGCAAGGCTGGCGAACTGCTGGAAGCCAACCGGCAGGCGTTTGCCACCTGGATCGTTCGCGAGACCGGCGGCATCATCCCCAAGGCCATGTTCGAGATCGACTCGGTGGTCCACCACTGCCACGAAGCTGCGGCGATGTTGACCCAGTCGCGTGGTCTGGTGCTGCCCAGCGTCGACGGCGTCACCAGCCTGGCCCGCCGCGTGCCGCATGGCGTGGTCGGCGTGATCTCACCGTTCAACTTCCCGTTCCTGCTCTCCAGCCGCGCGGTGCTGCCGGCCCTGGCCACAGGCAATGCGGTGGTCCTCAAGCCGGACGCCCGCACCCCGGTCAGCGGCGGCGTCCTGTTGGCCCTGATGCTGGAGGCCGCCGGCCTGCCCAAGGGGGTCCTGCACATGCTGCCGGGTGCCGCCGAGGCGGGTGAGGCGCTGGTGACCGATCCCAACGTCACCATGATCTCCTTCACAGGTTCCACCGCCGTGGGCCGCCGTGTGGGCGAACTCGCCGGCAAGCACCTCAAGAAGGTTGCCCTGGAACTGGGTGGCAAGAACTCGCTCATCATCCTCGATGACGCTGACCTGGAAATGGCCATCTGCGGTGGCTCCTGGGCCTCCTGGCTGCACCAGGGTCAGATCTGCATGAGCGCCGGCCGTCACCTGGTTCATCGCAGTCTGTACGAGACCTATGCGTCGCGCATGGCCGAAAAGGCCAAGGCACTGCCGGTGGGTGACCCGCACACCCAGCCGGTGGCCCTGGGTCCGATCATCACCGCAGCCCAGGTGCAGCGCGTCGACCGCATCGTGCAGGAGTCCGTCCGCATGGGCGCCAGGCTCCTGGCCGGTGGCACGCCCAACGGTCAGTTCTACCCGGCCACGGTGCTGGCGGACGTCACGCCCGAGATGCCTGTGTTCCGCGAGGAGATCTTCGGCCCGGTGGTCGCCATCAGCGCCTTTGACTCCGACAGCCAGGCCGTGGCGCTGGCCAATGACAGTGAGTACGGACTGTCTGCCGGCATCCACACGCGTGACATCGGCCGGGGCATGGCCCTTGGCGAACAGCTGAACGTGGGGCTGCTGCACATCAACGACCAGACCGTCAACGACGACGGCACGATGCCCATGGGTGGGCGCGGTGCATCAGGCAACGGCTCTCGCCACGGCGGCCCCGCCAACTGGGACGAGTTCACCCAGTGGCAGTGGACCACCATCCGCAACACCGCCCCGGCCTACCCCCTCTGACCTTCCAACTTGCTGCGCGGGCCAGTGTCCCGCGCATCTCCCCGCGCACCCCTTAACCTGATCCAACGCCATGGCCAAGATTGTCAAAGTCGAATGCACCCCGGTTTCCACTCCCCTGAAGAAGCCGGTGATCATGCCCAACACCCGTATCACCTCCATCGACAGCGTGGTGCTGAAAATCACCTGTGACGACGGCACGATGGGTTTCTCCGATTCCGGAGACACCTCGTCGTGGTACCGCGGTGAACTGCAGGAATCCATCATGGGCATGATCCAGCAGGTCATCGCCCCGCGCATCCTGCTGGGTGAGGATCCCCGCTGCATCGAGAAGATCGTCGCCAAGATGGACCTGCTGGTGCGTGACAACAACCAGGCCAAAGCCACCGTCGATTTCGCCCTGCACGATCTCAAGGGCAAGCTGCTGGGCGTGCCGGTCTATGAACTGCTGGGTGGCAGAACCATGGAAGCCGCACGACAGGGCTGGGTGCTGTCGGCGGGCAAACCCGACGACGTGGCCGCCGAGGCCAAGCGGGCCAAGGACATCGGCTTTGCCCTGTTCAAGATGAAAATCGGCTACGGCACGATCCAGGACGACATCGACATGGTGCACGCTGTGCGTGAGACCGTCGGCCCCGACGCTTACCTGACCATCGATGCCAACGGCTTCTGGAGCTACGAGAAGGCCTTGCACATCATCCGCAAGATCGACTCGGCGGGTCTGGACCTGATCGAGCAGCCCCTGGCGCACTGGGACATCGAGGGCATGGCCCGCCTGCGCGCTGCCGTCAAGACCCCCATCTATGCGGACGAATCGGCCCAGGAGCTCTACAACCTCAAGGAGATTATCGATCGCCGTGCGGCCGACGGTCTGTTCCTCAAGCTGCAGAAGGCTGGTGGCCTGGTCAAGTCGCAGCGTTGGCTGACCATGGCCCGTCTGGCCGGTTTGCCTGTGCACTGTGGTTGCATGATCGGCTCGGGCCTGGAGCACAGCCCATCGGCCCATCTGTGGACCGCCAACGAATGGGCCACCCAGGGTCTCAACGAATCCATCGGCCCCTTGATGATCCACGGCACCATGGAAAGCAAGAACATCGCTCCGGGGACCGATATCGCCCTGAACATTCCGAAGTTCGAGGCCGGCCTGTGCTATCCCAATGAAGGCCCCGGTTTTGGCATCGATCTCAACGAGGCCTTCCTCGTGAGCAACAAGACCGCCGGCAAGAACGGCTTCGTTGTGGAGCTGTGAGGATGCGCGCCGGACCGCTGTCACACCTGACCGTCGTCGAGTTTGCCGGACTCGGTCCGGCGCCCTTTGCCGCGATGATGCTCGCAGACCAGGGCGCCCGGGTGATCCGCATTGATCGCCCGGTGAAGCCCGGCAAGGCGTCGGGTATGGCTGCCCTCACCGCCCGAAAGAGCGACGTACTTTCCCGAGGTCGAGAATCCATTGCACTGGACCTCAAGAGTCCTGAGGGTCAACAGACGGCCTTGGCACTCATTGAACGTGCCGACATCCTCATCGAAGGATTCAGGCCTGGCGTCATGGAGTCCCTGGGTCTCGGGCCAGACATCTGCCTGCAGCGCCGTCCATCGCTTGTGTATGGCCGGGTGACAGGCTGGGGCCAGACCGGGCCGCTGTCACAAGCGGCGGGACA
>JAJPEW010000182.1 GCA_021166755.1 Hydrogenophaga sp.
TACGAGAAGGCCTTGCACATCATCCGCAAGATCGACTCGGCGGGTCTGGACCTGATCGAGCAGCCCCTGGCGCACTGGGACATCGAGGGCATGGCCCGCCTGCGCGCTGCCGTCAAGACGCCCATCTACGCCGATGAATCGGCCCAGGAGCTGTACAACCTCAAGGAAATCATCGACCGCCGCGCGGCCGATGGACTGTTCCTCAAGCTGCAAAAGGCCGGCGGCCTGGTCAAGTCGCAGCGCTGGCTGACCATGGCCCGACTGGCCGGCTTGCCGGTGCACTGTGGCTGCATGATCGGTTCGGGTCTGGAGCACAGCCCATCGGCCCATCTGTGGACCGCCAACGAATGGGCCACCCAGGGCCTCAACGAATCCATCGGACCCTTGATGATCCACGGCACCATGGAAAGCAAGAACATCGCGCCCGGAACCGATATCGCCCTGAACATTCCGAAGTTCGAGGCCGGCCTGTGCTACCCCAACGAAGGGCCCGGCTTCGGCATCGACCTCAACGAGGCCTTCCTGGTGAGCAACAAGACCGCTGGCAAGGGCGGCTTCGTCGTGGAGCTGTGAAGATGCGCGCCGGACCGCTGTCACACCTGACCGTTGTCGAGTTTGCCGGACTCGGTCCGGCACCCTTTGCGGCAATGATGCTCGCAGACCAGGGCGCCCGGGTGATCCGCATTGATCGCCCGGTGAAACCCGGCAAGGCGTCGGGCATGGCCGCCCTCACAGCCCGAAAGAGCGACGTGCTGTCCCGAGGCCGTGAATCCATTGCGCTTGACCTCAAGAGCCCGGAGGGCCAGCAAACCGCCCTGGCACTGATTGAACGCGCCGACATTCTCATCGAAGGCTTCAGGCCGGGTGTAATGGAGTCCCTGGGTCTCGGGCCCGACATCTGCCTGAAGCTCCGACCATCGCTTGTGTATGGCCGGGTGACGGGCTGGGGCCAGACCGGGCCGCTGTCGCAAGCGGCGGGACATGACATCAACTACGTGGCGATCTCCGGCGCGTTGCATTCCAACCGTCGGGCCGGCGAGGCACCCACGGTGGCGCCAGGTCTCATCGGTGATTTTGGTGGCGGCGGCATGCTGCTGGCCTTTGGCGTGCTTGCCGCGCTGTCTCACGCAAAAGCGACTGGCGAAGGCCAGGTGGTCGATGCCGCGATCACCGACGGTGCCGCCCTGCTGACAGCCCTGGTGCAAGGATGGCATTCCGTCGGCCTTTGGAGCAGCGAAGCGGGTGTAAACAACGGCGACGGCGGGGCCCACTTCTACAACACCTACCCGTGTGCGGACGGAAAGCTCATCTCCATCGGGCCGATGGAGCCACAGTTCTACGCGCTGCTGCGCGAAAAATGCGCCCTCACGGATCCTGCCTTCGATGCCCAGTGGGATGCCAGCCAATGGCCAGCCCTCAAGGCCAAGCTGGCCGAGGTCTTTGCCACGAAGACACGACAGCAGTGGTGCGATCTGCTGGAAGGGACCGACGTGTGCTTTGCGCCCGTGCTGGACCTCGATGAGGCACCACGCCATCCTCACAACATCGCTCGGGGTACCTTTGTCACCATGGATGGCATCACTCAGCCCGCCCCGGCACCGAAGTTCAGCCGGACACCGGTGACGTCATGTCATTCAGTGGGTGAGGTCGGAAGTGACACCGCCTCAATCCTCAAGGAACTCGGCTGCGACAGCCCTAAGCTCGCCGCGTCATCCTGACAGCACCAGGAACGTGCTGTCAGGTGCTCAAGTGAACCCGCGATCGCCGCGCGGTTCACAACAGGTGAAGGCTTGCTTGAGATGGCAACGCCCTCGTCACTTCAGCCATTGGCGCCTCCTCAGTTGACGGACAGGCCTCACAGCAGTCTGGGACGCATCCCGCCGGCGCGACTCGCCCAACCGCACCGCCAGCGCCTGGGCGGTGCTGATGCCAGTGACCAGAAACAAAACTTCGATTAACCTTCAACCTGGGAGTTCTCCAGTCCGTTGATACGGCAAATGGGGGCAGGTCATCGCCACCCGGTGAGGCAATCAAGGCGCGCCTGATGCAGTCCTTCCGTGGCAGTCACCCCGACTCACGCAACCGCATACCCCAGACCTTGCGCGACTGGGAGCGGATCGCACGAAAGAACAGGACCTGACCACTGCGCTTGGGTGCTTGACTTTTACAGGGAGGAAAACATGAACACCTTGACCAAACTCGCTCTGGGAATGCTGGGTCAATTGCACGGCCAACCCACCAGTGGCACGGTGCTTGAAGAAATGGCGCTCCCCCCAGCGCAGACCACGGGTGGCCTTCCGTTGATGCAGGCCTTACAAGAGCGCCAGTCCCAACGCGACTTCCTCCCTGACGCGCTGGCCTTGCAAACCCTGTCTGACCTGCTGTGGGCTGCCGCCGGCATCAACCGTACCGAGCACGGCGGCCGCACCGCGCCATCAGCGATGAACGCGCAGGAGGTGGACCTGTACGTGGCGCTACCGCAAGGCCTGTACCGCTACGAACCGCAACGCCACGTGCTGCAGCTCATCAAAGGCGAAGACGTGCGCCGTGTGACCGGCTACCAGGACTTTGTCGACAGCGCGCCGCTGGACTTGGTCTACGTGGCTGACCATGGTCGGATGAAGATGGTGCCTGCCGGGCAACGCGAGGCCTACGCCTCGGTGGCTGCAGGTGCCATGGCACAGAACGTGTACCTGTTTTGCACCTCGCACAGGCTGGGGACAGTGGTGCGGGCGTGGTTTGACCGCAATGCGCTGACGAAAGCGATGGGGTTGACGAATGATCAGCAGATTCTGCTGACGCAGACGGTGGGCTACGCGAAGAGCTGATGTCCGCCAAAAGCCGGCTTTCGACTCGACGAGACGGCTGGTCGGCTGGCCGGTTCAGGCCGATGGCGGTCTCGCGGCGGCCTAGGAGGATCGCGAGATATTCGTTTTGCGGCCTGAGCCGCCCAGCGGGCCGGATGGAAGGTTGCGTTGGGCTTCGAACTCCTTTCCCGGGCGCTTGTTGGCGGCGACCCACCCACGTGTGTCGCGCGCAAGGCGAGCTGCGCCCTTTTCCGCACGACCTGCGTCGCTGGGAGCGTGCTTCTGCGTGAGCGGGTCGGTACTCTTGTACGGCTTTGACATGCGAGGCTCCTGAAGGCCGCCGAGAATTGGC
>JAJPEW010000184.1 GCA_021166755.1 Hydrogenophaga sp.
TCTGATTCTGATCATGGCTGCACTTTACATAGCCTTCAATCCGGTGGGGGCTACCGCCATAGATGGTCTCCAGACCCGATATCTTCTGGTGCTTGTGCCATCGCGTCGTCCTTGTACTAACCCCTGATCACTCCGCCACAAAACTCCCGCTCTTGCCCCCGTGCTTTTCCAGCAGGCGCACGCCGCTGATGGTCATACCGCGGTCGGCGGCTTTGCACATGTCGTAGATGGTCAGCAGGGCGACGCTGGCGGCGGTCAAAGCTTCCATTTCCACGCCGGTCTGGCCGGTGCATTCGGTGGTGGCGCGGCAGATGACGGTGCTGGCGGCCTCATCCACCTCGAAATCCACGGCCACGCGGGTCAGCCCGATGGGGTGACACAGGGGGATCAGGTCGCTCGTCTTCTTGGCGCCCTGGATGCCGGCAATGCGGGCGATGCCCAGCACGTCGCCCTTCTTGGCGGTGCCGCTCTGGATCAGGGCCAGGGTGGCTGGCTGCATGCTGATGCGGCCTTCGGCCACCGCGATGCGGTGCGTGTGGGCCTTGGCGGCGACATCGACCATGTGGGCCTGGCCCTGGGCGTCGAAGTGGGTCAGCGGGCTGGCGGGGGAGGCTTTGGGGTCTGACATGGCGGGCATTGACTGGGAATGTGGTCGGGCTGTCTTTACGGGCGGTTCACAGGAACCGGCGCATTCTCGCGGCATCATACGGGGATGCGCCGCTTAGCTGTCCCTTCGCTGTTCCAACACCTGCGCCGACCTGCGCTGACGGCGCTCAGCGCCGTGGCCCTGCTGGTGGCCAGCGGCGTGATGACCGGCGCTGGCACGCCAGCAGCCCGGGCGCAGGCTTTGCCCTCGCTGGGCGATGGCTCGGGGATGACGGTGGCGGCGGAACGGGCGCTGGGGGACAGCATCGCGCGCAGCATCTACCGCGACCCCGACTACCTGGACGACCCCCTGCTGGGTGACTACCTGCAGTCCATCTGGCAGCCGCTGCTGTCGGCGGCCCGCTCCCGCGGCGATGTGGACCCGGAACTGGCCGATCGGCTGGCCTGGGAACTGATGATCTCCCGTGACCGCACGGTCAACGCCTTTGCCTTGCCGGGCGGCTATCTGGGCGTCAACCTGGGACTGCTGTCGGTCACCGAGACACCGCAGGAACTGGCCAGCGTGCTGGCGCACGAGCTGAGCCACGTCTCGCAGCGCCACATTGCCCGCATGATCAGCCAGCAGGACCGCCAGGCCCCGTGGCTGATCGGCGCCATGATTCTGGGGGCGCTGGCCGCCAAGAGCAGCGTGGATGCCGCCAACGCCGCCATCGTGGGCAGCCAGGCGGTGGCCGCCCAGACGCAGCTCAATTTCTCGCGGGACATGGAGCGCGAGGCCGACCGGGTAGGGTTTGGCGTGCTGACCACGGCGGGCTTTCCGGGCGAAGGCTTCGTGTCGATGTTCGACAAGCTGCAGCAGGCTTCTCGGCTGAACGACGATGGCGGCTTTCCCTACCTGCGCAGCCACCCGCTGACCACCGAGCGCATCGCCGACATGAAGGCGCGCCTGCCCCTGGCGCCAGCGCGTCCCGTCGGGCCGGTGCTGCAGGCCGCAGCCACCGTGACGCCGGATCAGGAGATCCACACGATGATGTCGGCCCGCGCGCGAGTCATGGCCGAGAACGGACCCGATCGCCTGCAGGTCTGGCTGCGCAATGGGCAGGAAGCCAAGGCCGGTCTGGGTGCCCGTTACGCCGCTGCCCTGGCGGCGTCGCGCCTGGGGCGCCACGAACAGGCCGAGCAACTGGCGGCCCAGGTGGCCCGTCAGGCCGGGCCCGCCGGGCAGCGTCATGCCGAGTGGCTGCAGCTGGAGGTGGGGTTGACGGCCTTGCAGCAGCGCGGGCGCAGCGCACCCTCGGCCGAGTGGCTGACCTGGCGTGATCGTGCGCTGGCCAGTGGCACGCGGGCCGGACTCCTGCTGGGGGCTCAGGCGGCACTGGCCAGCGGCGTGCCCCGCGAGGCAGCCCAGCGCCTGCACGGCTGGGTGATTGAACGGCCCCGCGACGCCCTGGCCTGGCAGACCCTTTCACGCGCCGAGATGGCCCAGGGACAGCGACTGCGCTCGGTGCGCGCCGAGGCCGAGGCACGCGCCGCGCAACTGGACTGGCCGGGCGCACTGGAGCGTTTCCGGGCCGCTCAGGCACTGCCGGCGCCAGACCGCAGCGCCGACCCGGTGGAGCTGGCCATCGTGGACGCCCGTGCCCGGGAAATGGACCAGAAGGTCCGCGAGCTGGCCCGCAAGAACTGAGGTCAGCGCAGAAAGGACTTCACCGCCAGGTTGACCACCAGCATGATCAGCGAGTAGATCAGCGAGCCCAGCAGCGCGGCCCAGAAGCCGGCGACATGGAAGCCGTCCAGGATGCTGGCGGCGGCCCAGAACAGCAGGGCGTTGATCACGAACAGGAACAGGCCCAGGGTCACCACCGTGACCGGCAGCGTCAGCACCACCAGCACGGGCCGGACCAGGACGTTGAACAGGCCGATGACCGCGGCCGCGATCAGGGCCGAGCCGAAGCTCTGGACCTGCACGCCCGGGTAGAGATTGGCCACGAGCAGCAGGGCGCACGCCGCGAGCAGCCAGGTCAGGATCAGTTTCATGGGTGCAGCATAGCACCCCGGTCAGAAAAAAGGCGACACCCCGGAGGGTGCCGCCCTGTGCTGTGGGCCTGGTGCGGGATCAGGCCTCTTCCATCCTGGGCTGGCGCGAGGCCATGTACTTACCCAGCGCCAGCACCAGCAGGGCACCGGCCACGGCGGCGGCGTACTTGATGGTGTCGGTCTGTTCCAGCTTGAACATCCAGGCCATGTTGGCCGGGTCGGCCACGGCCGGGTCGGTGACCAGCATGCCCCCGGCAATCCAGCCCAGCAGCATGCCGCCGGCCGTGATGATGATGGGGAAGCGGGCCATCAGCTTGATCACCAGCTGGCTGCCCCAGACGATGATCGGGATGGAGATCAGCAGACCCAGGATGACCAGCAGCAGCGAGTGCTCGCCGGCGTTCTGGGCGGCACCGGCAATGGCGATCACGTTGTCCACGCTCATGACCAGGTCGGCCACGATGATGGTCTTGATGGCCGCCCACAGGCGGTCGCTGCCTTCGATGTTGCCGTGGTCGTCGTCACCCGGTGCAATCAGTTTGATGCCGATCCACACCAGCAGCAGGGCGCCCACCAGCTTGAGGAAGGGCACGTTGAGCAGCGTCATGGCAAACGCGATCAGGATCACGCGCAGGACGATGGCACCGGCGGTGCCGTAGATGATGCCCTTGGTCCGCTGGGCCGGGGGCAGCTTGCGGCAGGCCAGCGCGATCACGACCGCGTTGTCGCCACCGAGCAGGATGTCGATGATGATGATCTGGCCCAGCGCGACCCAGAATTCGGGAGATGTCAGGAAATCCATGAAGTCCTCGTGTTGTCGGTGTTTGTGGGGATCGCCGGTTCATGGACTGGCCGGCGGTCCTTCTTGTCGTGCCTGCAAGGGATGGCCGCCGCTGCGTCGGGCCGCCCGCAGGTTCACCGGAGAGAACGCGAAGGGGCGGGTGCGCAGGCCGCTGCCGGCCCGTGCGGGCCTGCCAAAGGTCTTGCTCGACCTGCCTGTGGGCAGGCCTGGTGCGCCGGGAGCAGGGCTCCGTGATGACGACGAACCGGACGGTGGGGAACACCGCAGAGCTACTCCCCTTCGATCATGTTGATTGTAGGACGGCACGCTGCCCGGCGGTTGGCCGGGCGCGTAAGCAGTTCCCACAGTACCGACAGGCTGTGCCGGGCTGGCTATGATCGTCGTCCCATGGCCGGTATCCACATCAGCGACATTGAGTCAGCCATCAACTTCTGGCGCGAGCGTCTGCCCTCGCCGGACGGGTTGTCGCTGTCCGAGCCGCTGAAGGCCCTGGCCGAGGTCTATGCCCTCATGGTCTACCGTCAGGTCACCGAATGGCCCGAGGACGAGTTGCCCGCGCCGGCCTGGCAGGCCTGGCTGGGCTGGTTCGACACGACCCCGGACACGCCCTGCATCGCCATCTGTTCGACCAGCCAGGGCGACGACACCTGCAAGGGCTGCGGGCGCAGCTTTGACGAGGTGCAGCACTGGCCCGCGATGACGCCCGGCGAGAAACGGGTCGTCTGGCGCCGCATCACCCTGCAGGCCAGTGCCTGGCGCTTCAACCGCTACGCCGAGCGGGCCATCGAATCCTGAAGGCGCCGGATCGCCCTCAGGCGGGCACGGTGTAGTTGGCCTGCGTCAGGTGGTCCACGCCGCAAGGAAGGGTTTCGATCCAGTCGATGAATTCCTTGACGGCCGCGCCGGCCAGGGGGGCCCCGTGCTGCGGCACGATCATCTGGAT
>JAJPEW010000199.1 GCA_021166755.1 Hydrogenophaga sp.
GGCCTTGATCTTGTCGGCGGCCGCAAAAAATTCGTCGAAGGTCTTGGGCATGGCCGCCACGCCGGCCTTCTTGAGGACCTCGGGGCTGGCCCACAGCCAGTTGACGCGGTGCACGTTCACCGGGGCAGCCACGTAGTTGCCCTTGTACTTCATGACATTGGCGACGACCACGGGCAGGGAAGCGTCCCAGTTCTCGGCCTTGGCCACGGCATCCAGGTTGGCCAGCACGCCTTCGGCGGCCCATTCCTGAATGGCCGGCCCCTTGATCTGGGCGGCCGACGGCGGATTGCCCGACACCACGCGGCTCTTGAGCACGGTCATGGCATTGTCGCCGCCACCCCCGGCCACCGCAAAGTCTTTCCAGGTGTGCCCTTTGGACTGCATCATCTTGCGCAACTCGGCCGCCGACTTGGCCTCGCCACCGGACGTCCAGTAGTGCAGCACTTCGACTTCGCCGGCCACGGCGCCAGACAGGGCGAACGCCGCCATGGCAGCGCTCAGCAGTTGGTTCAGTTTCATTGAGGTGTCTCCGAGTGGCCCGCAGGCCCGGTTGTGGATGGCCCGGCGCACTGCACGCCGAGTTCTTTAATTTTTCATTAATTAATTAAAGACAGCCATCCGTGGAAACCCTCAGACCTCGCCGATCTGTTCAGCTCAGGCCATCCAGCGCCCGGGATACCCCCATCAATGCGGGAGATTGACTGGAAGTGATCACCCACACCGGAATCGCCGACAGGAAGGTCTGAAACCGTCCCTTGGCCTCGAAGCGCTGGCGGAAAGAGGATCGCTCAAAGGCCGACCCCAGTCGGGGAACAATGCCCCCCCCGATGAAGACGCCGCCCCGTGCACCCAGCGTGAGGGCCAGGTTGCCCGCCACCGACCCGAGACAGGCACAGAAGATGTCCAGCGCCTCCACCGCCTGCGCGTGCCTGCCCGCCAGCGCTGCCTCGGTGACCTCGGCCGCCGTGGCGATGTCGGCCCGATCCGCCGCGTCGGCTTCGCACAGAAGGTCAAAGGTGTCCAGCAAGCCCTGCCCGCTGGTCACCCGCTCGGCCGATGCGTGGCCGTAACGGCGCACCAGCCCATCCATCACCAGGCGCTCGCGCGGCGTTTGTGCCGGGAGCGTGACGTGCCCACCCTCGCCTTCCAGGGGAATCCAGCCACCCCGTCTGTCGGGCAGCAAGCCGGACACCCCCAAACCGGTCCCGGCACCGACCAGACCGATGGGCGCCCCTGGCTGGGCGATGCCACCACCCACCTGCCGCAGGTCAGCGGCCGGCAGCACGGGCAAGGCCAACGCCAGGGCCGTGAAGTCGTTGATCAGCCGCCAGGTCGAGAAGCCGAACTCGTCACACACCTGGCGCTGCGAGAAAGCCCAGTGGTGGTTGGTCATCCGGACCTCGTCACCGGTGACCGGGTTGGCGATCGCAATCGCGGCCGTGGCCGGTGCCGCCTGACCGATCAGGCGCAGGTAGGCATGGATGGCGGCCTGCAGCGACTCATGCTCGGCACATCGAAGGACATGGACATCGGTGATGGGTGCGCCCGGCTCTCGCTGCCAGGCGAAACGGGCATTGGTGCCGCCCACATCGGCCAGCAGGCGGGGTTGGGGAGGGTTGGTTTTCATGAATGACCAGCCTGGAAGCAAGGCTGCTGAGGTCTCTGTTCGGACCGGATTATGCCGAATCTGTAACCCAGTTACATAAAGCCATGATGCATGATCAGGCCGGGTTTCATGAAAAGTATCGCACCGTCAAGGTCGGAAACTCCCCCCGGGTTGGTATTCCGGCCCATGGTCTGGTACGGTAAAAAAGTGATTGAATCTGTCCGGCTTGAAAGTCGAAGACACGCCCTTTTTCTCGATTTCGATGGCACGTTGGCCGACATCGCGCCGCGTCCCGACGCCGTACGTCTGAGCAGCGAAGTCCCCCAGGTGCTGGCCGCACTGCAGCACAAGCTGGGCGGCGCCGTTGCGCTGGTGACGGGCCGGCCGATGAACGATATTGACGCCCTGCTGGCCCCCCTGCGACTGGCGGCCGCGTATGAACATGGGGCGGTCCTTCGAACACGGGACGGCGAGGTTCTGCGCACCTCGGCTCCCGATCTGCACGAGGCGCTGGCGACGGCGCGTGTTCTTGTCCAGAAATACCCGGCTCTCTTGCTGGAAGAGAAGTCATCCTCGATGGCGCTCCACTATCGGCAGGCACCGCAACTGGAGAAGATCTGTCTCCATGCGTTGGCCCCGATCGTGACGGGCCGTCCCGACCTGAAACTGCTGCACGGCAAAGCAGTGCTCGAGGTCAAATCGTCCCGTGTTCACAAAGGCACGGCCATCGCCGCCTTCATGCAGCAGCCGCCTTTTCGGGGCAGGGTTCCGGTGTTTGCAGGTGACGATGTCACCGATGAAGCAGGGTTCCTCGCCGTCAAGCAAATGGGCGGAGTGGGCATCAAGGTCGGTGATGGCCCCACCGCAGCCAAGGCCCGCCTGGCCAGTCCCCAGGCTCTGCGTCAATGGCTGATCGACAACGCACGGAGGGAGCACACGTCATGAGCACAGGGAGCCTGAACCGAGGGCAGAACGGGACCTTTGCAGAGCCACCACCACAGAACCTGTCATTGGGCGTGATCGGCAACTGCGCCTTCAGCGCCCTGATCGATGAACGCGGTCAGGTCGTGTGGTGTTGTCTGCCCCGATTCGACGGGGACCCGGTCTTTCACTCGCTGCTGGGCGGAGAAGATGGCAACGGCAGCTTCGCCATCGACATCGAGGATCTGGAGCGGGCCCACCAGTACTACGAACCCAACACCGCCGTCCTGCGAACCGAGTTGTGGGATACGCGGGGACAAGGGCTGCTGATCACCGACTTTGCTCCGCGCTTCCAGTCCAGGGGGCGCTTCTTCAGACCGATGATGCTGGTGCGGCGCGTTCGTGCGTTGCAGGGGACGCCCCGCATACGCATCCGCCTGCGCCCCCGGTTCCACTGGGGCAGCGTCGCCCCGCTCATCACCTCGGGCAGCAACCACATCCGGTTCGTGGGCGACCAGCTGACCCTGCGGCTGCAGACCGACGCCCCCCTGTCCCATGTGCAATCGGGTCAACCGTTTCTGCTGACCCGGGAGCTGAATTTCCTGCTCGGGCCGGACGAAACGCTTGAGGGCGGCATCAGCGACACGGCCAGGAATTTCGAGCAGGAGACCATCGGCTACTGGCGCAGCTGGAGCCAGCGCCTGGCACTGCCCCTGGAATGGCAGGAGGCGGTCATCCGCGCGGCGATCACGCTCAAACTGTCCACTTTCGAAGACACGGGCGCGATCGTGGCCGCCATGACCACGAGCATTCCGGAGGCGCCCGACACTCAGCGCAACTGGGACTACCGCTATTGCTGGCTGCGTGATGCGTTCTTCGTGGTCAGGGCACTGAACAGTCTGGCCGAAGTCGGCACCATGGAGGACTACCTGAGCTGGTTGACCAACGCGGTGGAGGGCAGCACCGGCGGCCACGTCCAGCCCCTGTTCGGCATCGGACTGGAGCGCGACCTGCCTGAGCGCATCTGCGAAAACCTGCCCGGCTATCGCGGCATGGGCCCGGTACGCATCGGCAACCAGGCTTTCGAACACTTCCAGCACGATGTCTACGGCAACATCGTGCTGGGTGCTGCGCAGGCGTTCCACGACAAACGCCTGCTGCACCCGGCCGGTCTGCCGGAGTTCAAGCGCCTGGAGGTGGCCGGGGAGCGGGCGATACAGGTCTTCGATCAACCCGACGCAGGCATGTGGGAGCTGCGCACGCGCGCGCGCGTCCACACGTCGTCGGCACTGATGTGCTGGGCCGCCTGTGACCGGCTGGCCAAGATTGCAGCCGGCCTGCAGCAAACGGAAAGGACCGCCTACTGGCAGCAGCACGCCCGAGCCATGCGTGAGCGCATCCTGCGCGAGGCCTGGTCGGAGGAGCGCAAGGCGTTCGCCGAGAGTTTCGGTAGCCGGGACCTGGACGCCAGCGTGCTGCTCATGGCCGAAGTCGGCTTCATCGATCCCATGGACCCCAGGTTCGTCGCCACGCTGGACGCGCTCGAAAAGAACCTTTGCGATGGTCCCTACATGCGGCGATATGAAGCCGCCGATGATTTCGGCAAACCGGAAACCGCGTTCAACATCTGCACGTTCTGGCGCATCGATGCACTGGCTCGTGTCGGCAGGGTCGAGGAAGCCCGCGCCATCTTCGAAACGATGCTGCGGGCGCGCAACGGGCTGGGTCTTCTGTCGGAGGACACCCACGCCAGCACGGGCGAGATGTGGGGCAATTTCCCTCAAACCTACTCGATGGTGGGCATCATCAATGCAGCCGTGCGGTTGTCGGCCCCCTGGGACACGGTGATCTGATGGGCCGGCTGGTCGTCGTCTCCAACCGCGTGGCCGATCCTCGCAAGAGCGCTTCAGGCGGGCTGGCCGTTGCCCTGGGGCAGGCACTGGAGTCCACCGGGGGCCTCTGGTTCGGCTGGAGTGGCCGCGTCGCAGCGCCTGGCGAGGCGGAGGCAGGACGGCTGCACACGCAGATGGCTGGCAGGGTCCAGCTGGTAACCATGGACCTGTCGCCCACCGATCATGACAGCTACTACCTCGGTTACAGCAATGGTGTCCTCTGGCCGGTCTTCCACTACCGACTGGACCTGGCCAATTTCGATGGTGGCCACATTGGCGGCTACCAGAGGGTCAACCGGAGGTTCGCCCACCAGTTGGCCGCGCTCCTCAGACCGGACGATGTCGTCTGGGTTCACGACTATCACCTGATCCCTCTGGCCGCCGAGCTCAGGGCCATGGGCTGTCGCCAGCGAATGGGGTTCTTCCTGCACGTTCCTCTGCCGCCGCCCCTGATCCTGGCGGCCATCCCGGAACACGACTGGCTCATGCGATCACTTTTCGCTTATGACCTGGTCGGATTCCAGAGCGAGGTCGATCTGGCTCACTTCTCGCGCTACGTGCGCACCGAAGCCGACGCGCAGGTCCAGGGACCCAATGCCTTCCGCGCCTTTGGCAAAACCGTGCATGCCGCCAGCTTTCCCATCGGGATCGATGTGGATGAGTTCCAGGCCCTGGGGCGGGCTGCCGACGCGCAGGACCTGTACCACCAGATGCGCGAAGAGTACTCGCGCCGGCGCCTGCTGCTGGGTGTCGAGCGCATGGACTACTCCAAGGGCTTGCCTCAGCGCCTGAAGGCCTTCCGCCAGCTCCTTCAGTCTTACCCGGAGAACCACGGCAGCGCCACCCTGATCCAGATCGCTGCGCCCAGCCGGGAGTCGGTGGATGCCTACGCGTCGCTGCGTCAGGAGCTCGAGAGCCTGAGCGGTCAGATCAACAGCAACTTCGGCGAACTCGACTGGATGCCGGTGCGCTACATCCACCGCAACGTGGCCCGAAAACGCCTGCCAGGTCTCTACCGCGCCGCCAGTGTGGCCCTGGTCACCCCGCTGCGCGATGGCATGAACCTGGTGGCCAAGGAATATGTGGCGGCGCAGGATCCGGACGACCCCGGGGTGCTGGTGCTCTCGCGCTTTGCCGGTGCGGCCGAGCAGATGACCGAGGCGCTGCTGGTCAATCCGTACGACGCCACCCGCACCGCCGAGGCCATGCAGAGCGCGTTGAGGATGCCGCTGGAGGAGCGCCGCCGCCGCCACGCTGCCCTTCTCGAGGGCATCCGGACCCAGGATGTTCACTGGTGGCGCCAGCAATTCCTGGACACCCTGGCGTCGATCCAGACGCACTGAGTACCATGTCAGC
>JAJPEW010000225.1 GCA_021166755.1 Hydrogenophaga sp.
AAGTTGCGCGAACCCTGTCGGAGTCTTTGACGCAACCTTGGAGAAAGATGCCGACGCCGCTGGAAGCGTCGGCGTGTTCGAGACAGGCTGTGCCTGATCAGAAGTCGTGGCGCAGGCCCAGCGCGAAGATGCGCTTATCCCCGGTCTTGGTGCCCGAACCGTTCTTGAAGTCGACGTTGCTCAGGCCAGCGTAGGCGCGGGTGCGCTTGGACATCTTGTAGGTGGCGCCCAGGCCCAGACCGCTGGACTTGACGCTGGTGGAGCCACCGATTTCGGTCTTGCTGGAGGCATAGCCCAGCGAGAAGTCGAACGCACCGACCGGCACGTTCACGCCCACGGTGAACTCGGTGTCGTCGCCCTTGGCATCGCTGCCCTTGCGGCTGTTGTAGCCGCCGGACAGGGCGGCCACGCCGAAGTCGTAGCTGGCCGACAGGGCCAGGTAGTCGTTGTCGCTGCCCTTTTCGTTCTGCAGACCCAGGGCCACGTTCAGGGCACCCGTCTTGTAGCCCAGCTTCAGGGCTGTCATGCCGTCGTCCTTGTCGGCGGCGGATTCGAAGGCGTAGCCGATGGCGCCGTAGAAGCCACCCATGGCCGGCAGGTCATAGCGGATCTGGCTGCCGAAGCGGCTGCTGTAGTCGCCGCCGGAGCCATACACACCGGCGCTGGCCGGGGTGAAGCTGTTGGAGTCAAACACGCTGTTGGCGTTGGCCAGGGCACGCACGTCGTCATAGACGGTGGTGAAGCGGCCCATGGTGACGGCACCGAAGCCACCGGAGAGACCCAGGCTGGTTTCGCCCTTGAAAGCGGGCGACTGGATGTCGCCGGTGCTCAGGTTCAGGCGCTGCTCGAACTTGAAGTTCGCCTTCAGGCCGCCGCCGAGGTCTTCGGTGCCACGCAGGCCCCAGCGCGAGGTGGTCAGGTTGTTGTCGATCATCTTGCTGGTGCTCTTGCCAGCTTCCTTGACGCTGCCGATACCGACATCGGCGCGGCCGTACAGGGTGACGTTCGACTGGGCCAGGGCGCCGCCGGCAGCGGCCAGGGCGGCGATGGCGATGATGCTCTTTTTCATGAAATCAAGACTCCGTAGGTAATGTCTGAGTAGTTCCTGAAAGGGTTGATTCGTCTTCAGGTGGTGCTATTGCATCGAAAGCAGATGCAAACTCTGTGACACTTGGGGTTTGGTGTGAATGTGTGGCATACAAACCACATTCAGGGGCGTCCCAGCGGCAGCCAGCGGGTCCATCCCGCGCCATCGTTGTCGTTGACCACCCACAACTCGTTCCGGAAGACCAGCATGCCTTCTGCCTTTTCCTGCAGGTAGTCGTGGTCTTGCCGAAGATCGCGCACAAGCTGCTTGGCCAGGACGGCCCCTTCCTCGATGTCGCCAACCCGCACGCTGTAGATCCGCTTGACCTCGGCGTTGATGGCGCGCGCTTCTCCGCCGCCCTTGTCCCGCTCCAGCACGAGCAGTCGGCCATCGGGCAGCAGCTGGATTTCGGAGATCCCCATCCAGAACGTCTTGGGGTCGCGGCTGTGCCGCTCCAGGGGATAGAGCGCGGTGGTCCAGGTGTCGGAGGGACGATGCCAGCGCACGATGGCCGCCTGTGGCTTCTCCGGGTCGAAGCCGCGCTGGATCGCCAGGTACAGCGTCTGTCCATCCGGGGAGGCCGCCACGCCCTCAAACCCGGTGCTGATGCCCGCACGCGCAAAGCGGCTCTGTACGGAAGGCGGCAGCGAGACCTGCTGGCGCACCACGCCCTGCCGGTCCACCAGCAGCAGTGCGTTGTCCGCCACCTTGGCGCCCTCGCTGGCGATCCAGAAGCCCTCGGGCACATGGGCAATGCCTTCAGGATCGGCCTTCACCGCCCGACCATCGGCCGTCCGAATGGCAATGGTCTGGTCAATCGTCCACTGGCCTGGGGTGCCCGGGTTGGGGTCGATGCGCCAGATGCGGGATTGGCCGAACGCGTTGTCAGGCACCGCGTACAGGTGACGTCCGTCCTGGGTCAGCCCTGAAATCGCACCCCAGGGTACGTCGACCGATGCGGACAGCAGCTGGGGTTCCCTGACCGGCGCGCCGGGGTCATGCCGGTAGATCTGGATCGATCCATCACCCTCGTTGGCGGTCACCACCAACTGCTGGCCGTCCCGTCGACGGGTGACCGTGGTCAGGCCCTCCGGAGACTGGCCGGTGGGCAACAACTGGACAAACTCGGGCTTGTCCAGCCGGTTGATCTGATAAGCCGCCACGAATGAACCGCGCTCCGATCCCACGAACAGGTACGGCGTCTTGCCGAACCGGGCAGCGGTGATCGCTTCAGTTTCGATGCCTTTGGCGGCCGAACGCCCGTCCGGGTAGTGACCATGGCGAACGGCGATCGCTTCCAGCGCGCCGTTGTCTTCATGGACCACCCGACCGTGCGTATCCATCAGGGTGAAGCCCCGGCCGCCTGGCAAGCTGCCGTTCTCATCCTTCTTGCCATCGCCTTCGTTGGCCAAGGCCAGCACGTTATCGTTCACCCAGCTGATGGCGTCGGGTTCACGCCGGCCCCTGAAGCTGTCCTTGAGCCGAACTTCCTTGTCCTTGGCCAGATCGGCATTGCCCTGGCGCTCGACGATCCCAGCACTGAATACACGCTCCAGGCGGGCTCGGCGGGCATCGCTGAGGTCGACGATGGCGATGGCGTTGTTCTCCTGCAGCGACACGACCGCCCGCCGCCCCGACGGTGAGATGCTGACGAACTCGGGCTGCGGATCATCGGCATACAGCACTCCGTCCGTGCTGCGCAACGCGTCCACCAGGTCCATCCGCTGGAGTCCCGAGTCTCGGCCGCCGTACAGCGTCTGCAGACCGACCACTTCGATGAATCCCGGGCGTTGCCCGCCCAGCAGGGCATCGCCTTTGGCGTTGGTCTCCTCGTCTTCGATCGCGACCACGGCGCGCAGGGTGCGACCCTGTCCGGCCAGTGCCAGCGAATCGGGGCCGACGCCCACGGTGATGTCCTTCACATGTCGCACCTGCTCCGGGCGCCGGACATCGTAGATTCGCAGCAGCCCGCGACGGGCGTTGTGCTGATCATCGTCCATGCGAATGGCGACCACCGCGAATCGCCCGTCAGGGGTCACGGCCACGGAGGTCGGCTCTCCGACGCCATGCAGGCGCACGTCGATCCAGTCTTTCAGCGCTGGTCTGTCGGGTTGGCGGATGTCCACGACACCCACACGGCCCGCGTCTGCGCTGGTGAACAGAAGGGTCATGCCGTCCGGCGTGGCGGCCACGATCTCGGCCACGCCGTCGACCGGCAGGTGGGCAGCGAGGCGGAAAGGCGCTGCGCGGCCAGCCGGTGGCGCAGCGTGGGTCAGCAAAGGCAGGGCCAGCAGGGCTGCGGCCGTCAGGCGTGTAAAGGCCCAGGCAGGAATACGCATCATCAATGTTCCAGTCATGACAGGTCAAAAAAAGGCCCGCCGAGGCGGGCCTTGAGCAGGGAGTCGCGCGATCAGGTGCCGATCACGCCGCCATCGTTCCTGGTGATGACGATGGTGGCCGAGCGGGGACGCTTTCCGTTGCCATAGCCGGCATTGGCAGGCCACTGGCTTTCGTACTTCGACGGGTCGTTGACGTTGGCCATCTTGGTGTTCTCACCCGGGTGCTGGATGTTGATGAACAAGGCACGTCCGTCGGGCGTCTCGGTGATACCGGTGATCTCGGCACCTTTCGGGCCGACCAGGAAGCGCTTGAATGTCGCGGCAGACTGCTCCTTGCCCACGTAGGTTTTGACCTGCTTGTCGCCGTAGGACAGCGTCTTGGCGCCACCATCACCGACGCGGCCAGGCACAGCGGCCAGCAGCATGCAGTTGGTGACGTCAGTGTAGGCACTGTCGTCGGTCTGGATCCAGCACAGGCCGGTGGCCTGGCTGAACACCAGCCCGTCGGGCGAGGACAGGTCGTTGTCGTCGGTCAGGTTGGACAGGTTGACCTTGCCCCGATCGGCGCCGGCTTCCGAGGCGAACAGGTAGATGTCCCACCGGAAGGTGGCTTCCTGCGGTTGCTTCTCGGCCAGACGGATGATGTGGCCGTTGACGTTGCCCTTCTGTTCCTTGCCGGCCTTGGCGTCGGTGTAGACGCGGGGGTTGGCGGCATCGGCCGTCGCCACGGTGCGGTTGCTGTTGTTGGTCAGCGTGATGTAGACCTCACCATTGCGCGGATTCACGCCACCCCACTCGGGGCGATCCATCTTGGTGGCGCCCACTGCGTCAGCCGCCAGGCGAGTGAAGGTGGCGATGTCGGCGTCGGACTTGAACTCGAAGTACGAACTGTTGGCGATGACCGGGTTGTTCATCGACAGTTCCAGCCACTCGCCGGTGCCGTCGTCCTTGAAACGGGCGGCGAACAGCGTGCCCTTGTTCAGGTATTTGTCGCCGGCGGCCAGGCGGTTGGCGGCGTTGGCGTCGGCCGGGTCCCATTTGGCATCGGACACGAACTTGTAGATGTATTCGCCACGGGCGTCGTCACCCATGTAGGCCACCACCGGCTGGCCGGCGCTCACGCGGGCGAAGGTAATGTTCTCATGGCCCATGCGGCCCAG
>JAJPEW010000274.1 GCA_021166755.1 Hydrogenophaga sp.
TCGGTGAGCCACTGAAGATCTTCGAACGCATCTGGGCCTGGTTCGTGACCGATGCCGACATCTACCAGCACCTGTGGATCACGCTGGCCGAGACGGTGATGGCCTTCGGCATCGGCGCCGTGGCCGGCCTGGGCGGTGGCCTGTGGCTGGCGCTCTCGCCCATGGCGTCGGCCATTCTGGAGCCCTACATCAAGGCCTTCAACTCCATGCCCCGCATCATCCTGGCCCCCATCTTCGCGGTGTGGTTCGGGCTGGGCATGGGCTCCAAGGTGGCCCTGGGCGTCACGCTGGTGTTCTTCATCGTCTTCTTCAACGTCTACCAGGGTGTCAAGGAGGTCAGCCCGGTGGTGCTGGCCAACGCGCGCATGCTGGGCGCGAGCCAGAAGCAGCTGCTGCGCCATGTCTATCTCCCCAGCGCCACCAGCTGGGTGTTCAGCTCTCTGCACACCAGCGTGGGCCTGGCCTTTGTGGGCGCCGTGGTTGGTGAGTACCTGGGCTCCAGCCAGGGCGTGGGCTACCTGATCCTGCAGGCCGAGGGCCAGTTCGACATCAACACGGTGATGGCCGGCATTCTGGTGCTGACCACCTTCGCCCTGGTGCTCGATGCGATCGTGGGCAAGATCGAGAAGCGCCTGATGACCTGGCAGCCCAAAGCGGGCGAGACGGAAAAGCTCTGAGGATTCCCCATGAGTCCCTGGCTCACCCTGGCGATCGCCATCGTGGCCGAGGTCATCGGCACCACGGCGCTCAAGGCCAGCGATGGCTTCAGCCGGCTGTGGCCGTCGGCCGTTGTCGTGGTGGGCTACGGGGTGTCGTTCTACTGCCTGTCGCTGGTGTTGCGCAGCATTCCCGTCGGCATCACCTACGCCGTGTGGTCAGGGTTGGGCATCGTGCTGATCTCGCTGGTGGCCTTTGCCGTCTACGGCCAGCGCATCGACCTCGCCGGCCTGATCGGCATGGGCCTGATCATTGCCGGCGTGCTGGTGCTGAACCTGTTCTCGCGCTCGGCACCCCACTGAGCGCGCAGCCGCACGTCAGAGGACGTTGACCAGCTTGTCCTGCAGCTCGGGCAGGCGCTTGGCACCGATGCGGTTCTCGGCCATGGCCGACTCCCACTGCAGGTAGACCTTGCGCAGGCCCTCGGTCCCCTGGGCGCGGGCGATGTTCTCGATCAGGGAGATGCGAGTGTGCTGACCGAAGATCGAGTTGACCGTGTTGATCATGAAGTTGCGCGCCATCTCGTTCTGCTCAGCCGAGCGCTCCTCCGGGGCCGGCAAGCGCGCCAGGAACGCCGGGGCTTGGGCCTGGGCGTCGGGCACCGCCTGTGCCGGCTTCTCCGCCTTTTCGGGTTTCTCCCGCGGCTTGGCCTCAATGCAGCCCTTCTCCACCAACTCGCCGAGGATGGCGTCAATGCTGGCATCGCCGGCAAAAGTCGCCAGATCCTTGCCGGAACGCTGACCATCCACGAGAACCAGTACCCTGCGCACGAGGGGCGAAAGGCCCAGGGAACGTTTCTGGATCTCCTGCTGACCGGTCTCGGTCTTGGCAAAGGCCGCAGAGAAAAAATCGATCGTCATCTCGCTCATGGTCTGTCAGTTCGGAAGACGGGTGGATCCGAAATGCCCAACGACGGGCAAGGCTATGTAACAAAAGATTTTGAAATCAAGGACCTTGTTACACCATTCGGGTTTCCGAGATGACGATCGCCGCCTGTCGTGAAAAATCGACCGTCAGGCGGCCAACGCCGCCTCCAGGGCGTCGACGAACATGGCGGGCACATCGAAGCCGGTCTGATCGGTGATTTCCTGGAAGCAGGTCGGGCTGGTCACATTGATCTCGGTGACGCAGTTGCCGATCATGTCCAGCCCCACCAGCAGCAGACCACGCGCCGCCAGCACCGGCGCGATGGCTTCGGCCACCGCACGGTTCTCGTCCGACAGTGGCTGGGCCACGCCCTTGCCACCGGCGGCCAGGTTGCCGCGCACTTCGCCGCCCTGCGGGATGCGGGCCAGCACAAAGGGCGCCACCTTCCCGCCGATCAGCAGCAACCGCTTGTCACCATCGACAATTTCCGGCAGATAGCGTTGCACCATCACCGTGGTGTGGCCGCCTTGGTTGAGCGTCTCGATGATGGAGCCCAGGTTCATGCCATCGGGGCCGACGCGGAAGATGCCCATGCCGCCCATGCCATCCAGCGGCTTGAGGATGATGTCCCGGTGCTCGGCATGGAAATGACGAATGGCCTCTGCCGAGCGGGTGACCAGCGTGGGTGGCGCGTAACGGGCGAACTCCATCAGTGCCAGTTTCTCCGGGTGGTCACGCAGCGCGGCGGGCTTGTTGAACACCCGGGCCCCCTCGCGCTCGGCCTGCTCCAGCAGGTGGGTGGCGTAGAAGTACTCGCTGTCGAACGGCGGATCCTTGCGCATGATGACGGCGTCAAAGTCCTTGAGCGCTTCGCGCCCCTGGTGGGTCACGTGGTACCAGTCATCGGGCAGGCCGGTGAGATGGATCTGCCGCACCAACGCGGTCACTGGCTGCCCCCCCTGCCATTGCAGGTGCTGGGGCTCGCAGGCGGCCACGGTGTGACCGCGCCGCTGCAGCTCGCGCATCATGGCAAAAGTGGTGTCCTTGTAGATCTTGAAACTGGCCAGCGGATCGGCCACAAATAGGATGTTCATGGTGTCGTGTGCTTTCGGATGCCGTACTGTTGCACAAACAGCGCGATCGCGCCGGCGACCACGCCCCAGAAGGCCGAACCGATGCCGGCGAGCACCACGCCGCTGAGGGTGACCAGGAAGGTGATCAGGGCGGCCTCGCGATGGCGTTCGTCCTGCAGGGCGGCATGCAGGCCGCCCCCGATGCTGCCCAGCAGTGCCAGCCCGGCAATCGCCAGCACCAGCTCCTTGGGGAAGGCCAGCAACACGCCGGTGACGGCAGCGCCGACCAGACCGATCGCCAGGTACAGCAGCCCGCAGACCACCGCTGCGCTGTAGCGCTTGCTCCGGTCGGCGTGTGCCTCCTCGCCCATGCAGATGGCGGCCGTGATGGCGCTGAGGTTGAGCGCAAAGGCGCCAAAGGGGGCCAGGACCAGGGTGGCCACCCCCGTCAGGGTGATGATGCGCGAGATGGGCATGGCATAGCCGGCCGCGCGGATGGCCGCCACCCCGGGGAGGTTCTGCGAGGCCATGGTGACGATGAACAGCGGCAGGGCCAAGCTGACGAACGCAGCCACCGTGAACACCGGCTGGGTGAACACTGGGCGCGCCCACGCCAGGGTCAGTGCCGAGGTCTGCAGCCGCCCCTGCACCAGCACCCAGGCCACGGCCACCAGCAAGGTCAGCGGCACCGCATAGCGCGGCGCCCAGCGCCGGCAGATCAGGTAGGTCAGCAGCATCAGCACCACCAGCGGCCAGTCGGACTGGGCCGCGCCAAACGCCTGCAAACCGAAGCGCGCCAGCACACCCGCCAGCAGGGCGGCGGCCAGCGCCATCGGAATGCGGTTCATCACCCGCTCGAACCAGCCTGTGGCACCCACCAGCACGATCATCGCAGCGCACAGCATGAAAGCCCCCACGGCCTCGGCCATCGAAAAGCCACCGGCGAGCCCGGCCGTGGCGAGTACGGCGGCGCCCGGGGTGCTCCAGGCCACCATCACCGGCTGGCGCAGCACCAGTGACGGCACGGCGGTGCACAGGCCCATGCCCAGGCCCAGCGCCCACATCCACGACGTGATCAGCTCGGGCGTGGCACCGAAGGCCTGCGCCGCCTGGAACACGATGGCCACGGAACTGGTGAAGCCCACCAGCACCGCCACAAAACCGGCGGTCGCAGCCGGCAGGTTGACATCTCGAAAAAAGCTTGGCATCCGGCGATTGTGCCGGCTGCGGACTCAGATCGAGATCTTGGAACCCAGTTCGATCACCGCGTTGTTGGGCAGGTTCAGGAACTCCGCCGCCGCGCCCGCGTTGTGGTGCATCTGGGCGAACAGCTTCTCGCGCCAAGGGGCCATGCCGCCGCCCATCGACGGCACCACCAGTTCGCGCGAGAGGAAGTAGCTCGTCGTCATGGGGTCGAGTTCGCAACCGCGCCCACGCAGCGATTCCAGGGCCTTGGGCACGTCCGGGTCGTTCTTGAACCCGTAGTGGATGATCACCTGCCAGCAATCGTGGCCCAGCGGCTCCACTTCCAGCCGCTTGTCCAGACCGATCCAAGGCACCTCATGGGCGCGCACGGTGACGAACAGGTTCTGCTCGTGCAGGACCTTGTTGTGCTTGAGGTTGTGCAGCAAGGCATTGGGCACGCTGCCGGTCTCTGCGGTCAGGAACACCGCGGTGCCGGGCACGCGGGTGGGTGGCTCGAAGAAGACGGCGTCCAGAAAGCTGCCCAGTTCAATGGCGTCAGCAGCCTGTGCCTTGGCCATCAGGGCGCGGCCCTGCTTCCAGGTCATCATCAGGGTGAAGACGATGCCGCCGATCACCAGCGGGAACCAGCCCCCTTCGAACAGCTTGAGCAGGTTGGAGGCAAAGAAGGCCAGATCGATCACGAAGAACCAGCCGGTGGCCAGCAGGCACAGCAGCAGGGGGTAGCGCCAGCCGTGTCGGATCACGAAGAAGGTCAGGATCGTGGTGATGAGCATGTCCAGGGTGACGGCGATGCCATAGGCCGACGCCAGGTTGGACGAGGACTTGAACAGGCCGACCGCCAGCACGATGGCCACGAACAGCCCCCAGTTGACCAGGGGGATGTAGATCTGCCCGGTGTCCTTGACGCTCGTGTGCCGGATGTGCAGGCGCGGCAGATAGCCCAGCTGGATGGCCTGCTTGGTGACGCTGAAGGCCCCCGAGATGAGCGCCTGCGAGGCAATCACGGTGGCCATGGTCGCCAGCCCCACCAGGGGCAGTTGCAGCCAGTCGGGCGCCATGTTGAAGAAGGGGTTCTTCACCGCCTCGGGATCGGCCAGCAGCAGCGCCCCTTGCCCGAAGTAGTTGATGGTCAGACAGGGCATGACCACAGAGAACCAGGCCAGGCGGATGGGCTTGCGCCCGAAATGCCCCATGTCGGCATATAGGGCCTCCCCCCCGGTCACGCACAGCACCACCGCCCCCAGGATGATGAAGGTGATGCCCGGCTGCTCCCACATGAAGCGCAACGCGTGATGCGGACTCAGGGCCGCCAGGATCTCGGGGTGATCGATGATCTGGTAGATCCCCAGCAGGGCGATCGTCGCAAACCAGACCAGCGTGATGGGGCCGAAGAACTTGCCGATCCCCCCGGTTCCGCGCTTTTGCACCGCGAAGAGTACAAACAGGATGACCAGGGTCAGCGGCAGCACCGCCTTGCGGAAGTTGGGCGAGACCACCTCCAGGCCTTCGACCGCCGACAGCACCGAGATGGCCGGGGTGATGACACCGTCCCCGTAGAACAGCGAGGTGCCGAAGATGCCCACCACCAGCA
>JAJPEW010000294.1 GCA_021166755.1 Hydrogenophaga sp.
CTTGAGCGGAAACGATTCGATCATGCCGTACAGGTCCCTGCCACAGCTCAGGACTTCGGGCGGAAACCATTGCAGCCAGCTCTGACGGGCGGCCACGAACGCGCCAAAAACAGCGGCAGCCAAGGCCAGGAGCACCAGCAGGCGCCGCGTCGCAGGACCTTGCGCCGCCGCGCCGACACCAGCCAGCAGGCCCACCAGAATCAACGCGTAGCGCTGCACGATGCACATCGGGCAAGGTTCCAGCCCCACCACATGCTGCAGGTAGATGCCGAAGGCAAGCAGGCCCGTGCAGGCCACAGCAATCAGGGCCAGCAATCGCCGTGGACGCTCGGCAGGTTGGGCCAGCAGACCCTGGACGATGGTGGATGACACGCGATGCTCCCCCTCAATGAAAGGGGCACCCCTTCGGTGCCCCTGTGGTTCTATGGATTCGCCGGCCCGACACGAAGTTCCCGGCGGTCGCGTCAGCTGTCCGCGAACGCCCGCTCGATCACAAACTGCCCTGGCCGGGTGGTGTTGCCTTCCGTGAAACCACGTTTTTCACACAGGGCCTTCAGGTCCCTGAGCATTTCCGGGCTGCCGCAGATCATCACACGGTCTTCGGCCGGATTCAGATCGGGGATGCCCAGATCCTTGCCCAGCTGCCCACTGTCCAGCAGATTGGGAATGCGGCCCTGGTGAACAAACGGCTCACGGGTCACGGTCGGGTAGTAGAGCAGCTGCTTCTGCACCATTTCGCCCAGGAACTCGTCCTGCTTGAGCTGGCTCTCAAGCATCTCCCGGTAGGCCAGTTCCTTGACCTCCCGGACCCCGTGCACCAGCACCACCTGCTCGAACTTCTCGTAGGTTTCCGGGTCGCGGATCACGCTCAGGAAGGGCGCCAGACCCGTGCCGGTGGCCAACAGGTAAAGCCGCTTGGCCGGCAGTAGATAGTCGATCAGCAGGGTACCTGTCGGCTTGCGTCCGACAATGATGGTATCGCCGGGCTGGATGTGCTGCAGGCGCGAGGTCAGTGGGCCGTCCTGCACCTTGATGCTCAGGAACTCGAGATGCTCGGCGTAGTTGGGGCTGGCAATGCTGTACGCGCGCAGCAGCGGCTTGCCATCCACCTTCAGACCGATCATGGTGAAGTGGCCGTTCGAGAAGCGCAAGGCGACGTCGCGCGTGGTGGTGAAACTGAACAGACGATCGGTCCAGTGATGAACGCTCAAGACGCGTTCTTCGAGAAATGCACTCATGATGGGTCCTGAAGAGCCCAGACCTTCGCGGCGGGCTGAAGGGGAGAGACCGGCCAGGCAACCGGCGGCCTCTTTCAAACCTTTGATTCTAAAGAGAAACCCTGCCGTTCACCTTGCGCTATGTCATGAAGCGGCCATCGAAACGGCATCAGTCAGGCCAGTGCCTTTCCAACCTTGATACAGTCTCGACACCGGATCCGGACAGGGAGCTGCGCATCATGCACGGCATCCCTCAATACCGGAACTACTTTATCTTCATGTAAGCATTACGCCAGGCAATAAAGGACTTCACGATGGCCAGAACCGTTCATTGCATCAAGCTCGGCCAGGACGCCGAAGGGCTGGATTTTCCGCCTTACCCCGGCGAACTGGGCAAGCGGATTTTCGAGAACGTCAGCAAACAGGCCTGGGCCGATTGGCTGCGTCATCAGACCATGCTGCTCAATGAGAATCGGCTTAACCTCGCCGACGCACGTGCCCGCCAATACCTGGCGCGGCAGATGGAGAAGCACTTTTTCGGCGAAGGGGCAGATGCAGCCGCTGGCTACGTGCCTCCCAGTAACACCTGACACGTCGCGATCTCACTGTGTCCTCCCCACGGCATGCCATCGTCATTGGTGCGGGGCTGGCAGGAGCGGCCGTCGCCCGCGCACTGACGTCGGCAGGATGGCAGGTCCAGTTGCTGGACGCCCAGTCCGGACCCGCCCGGCGGGCATCGGCCCTGCCGGTGGGGATGCTCAGTCCGCATGTCACCCGTTCTCCGACCCCCATGTCACGCCTGTCGGCCATCGGTGTGGCGGACACACGCGCCTACCTGAGGGAGCGAATTGCGGAAGGTGCGGGATGGCAGGACACGGAAGTCGACAACCTGGGGCACGATCCCGGTCGATGGCCTGCGGCCATGGTGCGTCCGTCCGCGCTGGTCCATGCCTGGCTGGAGGAAGCCCGGCAAACAGGGCGGATTGTTTGTCATTGGTCCACACAGGCTGATCGCATTGTCGGTACCGGCAATGGCTCCAGGGATGCCGGCTGGCTCGTCCTTGGTGCTGATGGCCAGACCATCGCTGCCGCACCTGTCGTGGTGGTGGCTGGTGCCTGGGGCAGCAGCGCTCTGCTGCGTGCCAGCTTTGGGTTTGACCAGGACGAGCTCCCGCTGCGACCGGTCAAGGGGCAACTGAGCTACGGTCCTTGGGCTGGCACGCCACTTTCTCCTCGCCCCTCTCGGAACAATGGGGTCTTCATCCCGTGTTACGAAGATCAGGCGATGCCCGACGGTCTGGGGGACCGGATGTGGGCGATGGGTTCTACCTATGAGCGGGGTGTTGACGATCGTGTGGTCAGTTTCCAGGCCCATGAAAAGAACCTTGCCAGCCTTCACCAACTCAACCCCCAGGCCGCCGGACACATGGCGCAACAAATGCAGGCAGGTGAACTGCAAGGTTGGGCGGACGTGCGCTGTGCATCACTCGACCGGCTGCCTCTGCTGGGCACACTGCCCGATCCACAGGCTCTGCGTGCGTTCAAGGCATCAGGGGCAAGCTCTCGCGTCACCCGGCTGGCCCTTGAGCAGTGCCCGCGTCTGGACGGTATCCATGTGCTGGCAGCGCTGGGCTCCCGGGGCATCACCCTGGCGCACAGCTGCGGTCGTTGGTTGCAGCAGCATCTGGATCAACACCCCATGGACCTGCCGGAAGACCTGCGCCGCGCGATGGACCCGGCACGCTTTGCCTGGCGGCAACTGAGAAAACAAACCGTGCGCTCTCCGGAGCCCGCCGGCCACTGACCGATCAACCCGGGCGACGCCATCGGCTGATGGCCTCGCGAAGCTGCGTCTGGTCCACCGGTCGGGCCAGCAGGCCATGCATGGGCGAGTTATCCACGTGCCGGATCAGACGGCGCCGACGCCACCAGGCGGTCAAGGGGCCGGCGTGCTCACTCAAACCCAGCACCAGCGCATCGGGCGTGGTTCTCGCCAGCAAGGCCGCCAATGACCAGGCATCCACCAATGGCGCATCGATGTCCAGAATGACCATTGCATAGGTCTGGCGACCGATCAGCGCCACCGCCTCATCGGTACCGGGGGCTGTGTCGACCGACTCGAAGCCCGCGGCGCCCAGCCAGTCCGCCAGTCGCTGACGATCCGGCCCATCCGGACCGACCAGCAACCCACGCTCATGGCGGGGGGCACCCGCGGTCGCATCCAGGGGCACCGGCGTGCTGATGTCCAGATCGACATAGCCCGAGTCCGCGAGCCTGGCGGCAAACATGGCGTCCAGATCGGTCAGGAGGATGGCCCACTGGATCGGACGGGACAGCACCCGCCAGGCGTGCGCAGGCGCCCCCGGCCCCACCCAGATCAGGCGCTGCCCGGCTGGCAGTTCCCGCACATGGGTCAGGACAGCTTCGGCGCTCTCACCGTCGACGAGCAGGATTTCCGGCGCAGCGGGCATGCCTTGCACGCCTTCGATCCAGGGCGCGTAGGCCGGGTCCCTGTGTTCTGACAGTCGGAACACCGTATTCAGCGCGTGGCGCTCCACGTCCGTGAATCCGACGACTTTCACAAACACCCGCTGATGGTCCATGTGGACATGGTAAGCGGTCAGCCTTGACCTCCACAAGATTCACGCCTCAACGCTTATTACACCAAGCCATATATGAATAGCAAATCTGTAGTTTGAGATATATCAGCATATCCCTACAGTCGCACCATGCCAGACGTCGCCATCATTCTTGCCGGTTTTGCCGTGGGCCTCATTGTCGGCCTCACCGGGGTGGGTGGCGGCTCGCTCATGACACCGGTGTTGATCTTCTTCTTCGGCATCAAGCCCTACATGGCGGTGGGTACCGACCTGCTGTTCGCCGCAGTAACCAAGGCAGGAGGTACCCTGAGCCTGGCCCGCCAGCGCCTGGTGCCGTGGCGCGTGGTCGGCCAGCTGTGCGCGGGCAGCCTGCCCGCGTCCGTCCTGACACTGGCCATGTTGCATCACGTGGGGCCTGCCAGCGCACAGGTGCAGTCGGTCATGACCCACACCCTTGGTGTCGCCCTGCTGCTGACCGCCGCCGCCATGCTCTACAAGGCCGCACGCGGCAAGGTGCTCCCAAGAACGCTGGATCAGCGCGACCTCTCCAGCGCCACCCGAGCGCGCCACTGGAGTCTGCCAGTGCTCTTCGGCGCAGTCATCGGTACCCTGGTGACGCTGACATCGGTCGGTGCGGGCGCCATCGGTGTGTCCGTGCTGCTGCTGCTGTACCCCCTGCTGCCGCTGCCCAGGATCGTGGCCGCCGACATTGCGTACGCCGTGCCACTGACATTGGTCGCCGGCCTTGGTCACGCCAGCCTTGGCTCCGTGGACTGGCCCCTGCTCGGGCTCCTGCTGACGGGCTCCTTGCCCGGCATCTGGATCGGCACGCGCCTGATGCGCCACACCCCGGAGCGTCTGGTGCGCTCCCTGCTGTCGCTGCTGCTGGCCTATGCCGGTACCAAACTGATCGCCTTCTGATTGTTGCCTCCCCCACGAACGACATGTACCAGTACTCCGACTTCGACCGCCACTTCCTGCAGCAGCGCGCAGCGCAGTTCCGGGACCAGCTCGAACGCTTCCAGGCCGGCACCCTCGACGGCGAAGCCTTCAAACCCTTGCGCCTGCAGAACGGCTGGTACATCCAGCGCTTCGCGCCCATGCTGCGTGTGGCGGTGCCTTACGGCGAGATCAACAGCGCCCAGCTGCGGGTGCTGGCCCAGCTGGCCCGGGAGTTCGACCACAAAGAGGCACACGACACCTCCAAGGCCAACGCGGCGCTGGCCGACGTACCCAGCCTGCCCGACCGCTGCGCCCACTTCACCACGCGTCAGAACGTGCAGTTCAACTGGATTCCGCTGCACCGCGCTGCCGACGCCATGGACCTGCTGGCCAGCGTGAACCTGCACGGAATCCAGACCAGTGGCAACTGCATCCGCAACATCACCACCGACGCCTTGGCCGGTATCGCCGTCGATGAGGTGGCCGATCCACGCCCCTTCGCCGAAATCATGCGCCAGTGGAGCACGCTGCACCCGGAGTTCGCCTTCCTGCCGCGCAAGTTCAAGATCGCCATCACTGGCGCCCGCGAAGACCGCGCCGCCACGCCCTGGCACGATGTCGGCCTGCGTCTGCTGCGCAATGTGGACGGTGATCTGGGTTTCCAGGTGCGCGTGGGCGGCGGCATGGGCCGAACCCCCATCATCGGTTCGGTGATCCGCGAGTTTCTGCCCTGGCACCAGATCCTCAATTACCTGGAAGCCATTGTGCGGGCCTACAACCGCTTTGGCCGCCGCGACAACAAGTACAAGGCCCGCATCAAGATCCTGGTCAAGGCCGAAGGTCAGGCCTTCACCGAGCAGGTCGAGGCCGAGTACCGCGACATCCTGGAACTGGACGGTGCGCCTCACACCATCACCCAGGCGGAGCTGGACCGGGTGAGCGCCTTCTTCGTGCAGCCCACGCTCAGCTGCGACCGCAAAAGCGCAGACGCCAAGATCGCCCACATTCTCAAGGCCGCGGCCGAAGACGATCTGGAGTTCAGCCGCTGGCTGACCCGCAATGTCAAGCCGCATCAGAACCCCGACCTGCGCGCCGTCACCCTGTCGTTCAAGCGCCTGGGCTCGGCGCCCGGCGACGCCACGGCCGAGCAGCTGGAGCGCGCAGCCGAGCTGGTCGACCGTTTCTCGGCCGGTGAAGCCCGCGTCACCCACGAGCAGAATCTGCTGCTGCCCTGGGTGCGCTGCGACCAGTTGCCTGAACTCTGGCGCGAAGCCCGCCGCCTGGGTCTGGCCAAGCCGAACATCGGCCTGCTGACGGACATGATCGCCTGCCCCGGTGGCGACTTCTGCGACCTGGCCAATGCCCGCTCACTGCCCATCGCCCAGGCCCTGCTGGCCCGTTACCAGGACCTGGACGAGCTGCACGACCTGGGTGAGATCGACCTGCACATGAGCGGCTGCATCAACAGCTGCGGCCACCACCACAGCGGCCACATCGGCATCCTGGGTGTCGACAAGGACGGCCAGGAGTGGTATCAGGTCACCCTCGGCGGCTCGGACGGCACGCGCCTGTCGGGCGAAGCGGTGCCGGGCAAGGTCATCGGCCCTTCGTTCGCGGCCGACGAGATGGTCGATGTGGTCGAAGCCCTGCTCGACACCTACCGCGCCCACCGCCAGCCGGCCGAAACCTTCACCCAGACCGTCAAGCGGATCGGTATTGAGCCCTTCAAGACCGCGTCCAACGCCGTGCGCGTGACCACGGCCCGGACCTCCGTCGCCGCGTGAACGTCAGGACCCCCTTCATGAAATCCACGATCCAACTCTTCACGGCTGACAGTGCTCCCGCTGACGCGGCCGGCACCCTCACCCTGCCCAACGACGCCGACCCGCGCACAGTGCCGCTGGACGGTGTCCACACCGTGGTGTTGCAGTTCCCCGCATTCACCGACGGTCGCGCCTTCAGCCAGGCCTTCCTGCTTCGCCGCCGCCTGGGCTTCTCCGGTCACATCCGCGCCATCGGCGACGTGCTGATCGACCAACTGCAGCAGATGCAGCGCAGCGGTTTCACCCAAGCCGTCCTGCGCGGCGACCAGAGCATCGAGCATGGTCAGAAGCTGCTGGCGCAGTACGACACCTTCTACCAGGGCGATGCGGTGGATGTGAAGCCCCATTTCGCGGCCGTGTGAGAACCTAGAAGACACATACTATGAACACCATCGACCTTGCCCGGATCAACGCCGACATCGGCCGCGATGCCCCCGCACTCGTCCAATGGGCCCTGGGCCTGAATCAGCCGACCATCGTCACCACCAACTTCCGCCCCTTCGAGGCCGTGATCCTGCATCTGGTCACCCAGGTCCGACCCGACGTGCCGGTGGTCTGGATGGACAACGGCTACAACACCGAGGCCACCTACCGCTTTGCCGACGAAGTGACCCGCCAGCTCAAGCTGAACCTGAAGATCTATCTGCCGCGCCGCTCACGCGCACACCGCGAAGCGGTAGAGGGCCCCACGCCCGCGCTGGACGATCCGCGCCACGCCGCGTTCACGGAAGAAGTCAAGCTGGAACCTTTCGCCCGTGCCCTGCGCGAGACCGCGCCCAAGGTCTGGTTCACCGCCCTGCGCGCCACCGACACCGCCGTGCGTGCCCAGATGGACCCGGTCAGCATCAACCCGGACGGCCTGATCAAGGTCGCGCCGCTGCTGCACTGGACGTCCAAGGACCTGTACCACTACTGCGAACTGCACGGCCTGCCCAACAACTTCGACTACGTGGACCCGACCAAGGGCGAAGACAACCGCGAGTGCGGCCTGCACCTGGCGCATTGACGCCCGGCCCACCCAACCGACTGCCGAAACCGATCATGAACGCCCGTACCGACACCGCCGTGCTGCAATCCACCCAGAACGCCGCCGAACACCATTTGAGCAACGCCCATCTCGACGCGCTCGAAGAAGAGACCATCTTCATCCTGCGCGAGGTGGCCGCCGCCTTCGAACGCCCCGCCCTGCTCTTCTCCGGCGGCAAGGACTCGCTGGTCATGCTCAAGTGCGCGGAGAAGGCGTTTGGCGTGGGCCGAATTCCCTACCCGCTGCTGATGATCGACACCGGTCACAACTTCCCGGAGGTGACCGAGTTCCGCGACCGCCGTGCCAAGGAACTGCAGGCCGAACTGATCGTGCGCAGTGTGGAGGACTCCATGAAGCGCGGCACCGTGCGCCTGGCTCACCCCGGCGAGAGCCGCAATGCGCACCAGTCGGTCACGCTGCTCGAAGCCATCGAGGAGTTCCGCTTCGACGCGCTGATCGGCGGCGCCCGCCGCGATGAGGAAAAGGCCCGCGCCAAAGAGCGCATCTTTTCGCACCGTGACAGTTTTGGCCAATGGCAACCCAAGGCCCAGCGCCCGGAGCTCTGGACCCTGTTCAACACGCGCCTGCAGCCCGGCGAACACTTCCGCGTGTTCCCGATCAGCAACTGGACCGAGCTGGACGTGTGGCAGTACATCGCCAGGGAAAACATCGCGCTGCCTTCCATCTACTACACCCACCGCCGGGAAGTGGTCGAGCGTCGCGGCTTGCTGGTGCCGGTGACCGACCTCACACCACCCCGCGAGGGCGAGCAGGTCGTCATCCGGGACGTGCGTTTCCGCACTGTCGGTGACATCACCTGCACCTGCCCGGTGGCCAGCGACGCCGCCACACCGGAGGACATCGTCATCGAAACACTCAAGGCCGACCTGAGCGAACGTGG
>JAJPEW010000304.1 GCA_021166755.1 Hydrogenophaga sp.
CGCGAACAAGCCCTATCGTCTGAAGATCCGGGCGCCGGGCTACGCCCACCTGGCCACGCTGGACGAGATGGCCAGGGGCCACATGCTGGCTGACGCGGTTGCCATCATCGGCACCATGGACATCGTTTTCGGAGAGATTGATCGATGATCTCCAACCCTTCCCAGGGCGCCGTGAGCGCCATGACGCTGAGCGAGGCCACCCAGGCGCGCTTTGCCCGTGAAGTCGCGAAGTACCCGGCCGAGCAGGCCCAGTCGGCCGTGATGGCCTGCCTGTCGATCATCCAGCAGGAGCAGGGGTATGTCAGCCGGGAAGCCGAGCTGGCCATCGCCGCCTATCTGGGCATTGCCCCGATGGCCGTGCATGAGGTGACCACGTTCTACAACATGTACAACCAGCAGCCGGTGGGCAAGTACAAGCTCAACGTCTGCACCAACCTGCCGTGCCAGCTGCGCGGCGGCAACGAGGCGCTGGCCCATCTGGCCCGCAAGCTGGGCATCGAGATGGGGGGCACCACCGCCGACGGCCTGTTCACCCTGCAGCTGTGCGAATGCCTGGGCGCCTGTGCCGATGCACCGGTCATGCTGGTGAACGACCGCAACATGTGCAGCTTCATGAGCAACGACAAGCTCGACCAACTGGTCGACGGCCTCAAGACCGCGGAGGGCAAGGCATGAATGCCCAGCAAGTGATCGAGCAGTTCCGCGCCACCGGCGTGCAGACCTGCTTCCATGACCGGCACATCAACCCGCAGATCTACGCAGGTCTGAATGGCAGCAACTGGTCGCTCAAGGACTACGAGGCGCGTGGAGGCTACCAGGCCCTGCGCAAGATCCTGGGCAAGGACGGCGGTGAAGGTCTGACGCAGGACCAGGTCATTGCGACCGTCAAGGACTCTGCGCTGCGCGGCCGCGGAGGCGCAGGTTTCCCTACCGGTCTGAAGTGGAGCTTCATGCCCCGCCAGTTCCCGGGTCAGAAGTACCTTGTCTGCAACTCTGACGAAGGGGAGCCGGGTACCTGCAAGGACCGCGACATCCTCATGTACAACCCGCACATCGTCATCGAAGGCATGGCGATCGCGGCGTATGCCATGGGCATCAGCGTGGGCTACAACTACATCCACGGCGAGATCTTCGAGGTGTATGAGCGCTTCGAGGCGGCCCTGGAAGAAGCCCGCGCGGCCGGCTACCTCGGCAACAACATCATGGGCTCGAACTACTCGTTCCAGCTCCACGCCCACCACGGCTTCGGCGCCTACATCTGCGGCGAAGAAACCGCGCTGCTCGAATCCCTGGAAGGCAAGAAGGGCCAGCCCCGCTTCAAGCCGCCGTTCCCAGCCAGCTTCGGTCTGTACGGCAAGCCGACCACGATCAACAACACCGAAACCTTCGCGGCGGTGCCCTGGATCATCCGCAACGGTGGGCAGGCATACCTGGAGTGTGGCAAGCCCAACAACGGCGGCACGAAGATTTTCTCGGTCAGCGGTGACGTGAACCAGCCGGGCAACTACGAGGTGCCCATGGGAACCCCGTTCGCCAAGCTGCTGGAGCTGGCCGGCGGCGTTCGCACCGGCCGCCAGCTCAAGGCGGTGATTCCCGGCGGTTCTTCGGCCCCCGTGCTGCCGGCGCACATCATGATGGAGTGCACCATGGACTACGACTCGATCTCGAAGGCGGGATCGATGCTCGGCTCCGGTGCCGTGATCGTCATGGACGACAGCCGCTGCATGGTCGAGTCGCTCAAGCGCCTGTCCTATTTCTACATGCACGAGTCCTGTGGACAGTGCACGCCCTGCCGCGAAGGCACGGGCTGGTTGTGGCGCCTGGTCGACCGCATCCACCGCGGCGAGGGACGTCCTGCCGACATGGACCTGCTCGACAACGTGGCCGAGAACATCATGGGCCGCACCATCTGCGCGCTGGGCGATGCCGCTGCCATGCCGGTGCGGGCCATGCTCAAGCATTTCCGGCCGGAGTTCGCGGCCATGATCAAGTCCGACGCCGCCAGCACCAGTGCCACCACGGGTCAGGCCGCCTGAACACGAGACGAACAGCCATGGTTGAAATCGAAATCGACGGCCAGAAGGTCGAAGTGCCCCCGGGCAGCATGGTGATGCATGCCGCCGAGAAGGCCGGCACCTACATCCCTCACTTCTGCTACCACAAGAAGCTCTCCATCGCCGCCAATTGCCGCATGTGCCTGGTGGATGTGGAAAAGGCGCCCAAGCCCATGCCCGCCTGCGCCACGCCCGTGACGATGGGCATGATCGTGCGCACCAAGTCCGAGAAGGCCATCAAGGCCCAGAAGTCGGTCATGGAGTTCCTGCTGATCAACCACCCGCTGGACTGCCCGATCTGCGACCAGGGCGGTGAGTGCCAGCTGCAGGATCTGGCCGTCGGCTACGGCGGCGGAGCCTCGCGCTACGAGGAAGAAAAGCGCGTGGTGTTCCACAAGAACGTCGGGCCGCTGATTTCCATGGAGGAAATGAGCCGCTGCATCCACTGCACCCGGTGTGTGCGGTTCGGCCAGGAAATTGCTGGTGTCATGGAACTGGGCATGTCCCATCGTGGCGAGCATTCCGAAATCGAGACCTTCGTGGGTGCCACGGTGGATTCCGAGCTGTCGGGCAACATGATCGACATCTGTCCGGTGGGGGCCCTGACCAGCAAGCCCTTCCGCTACAGCGCCCGCACCTGGGAGCTGTCGCGCCGCAAGAGCGTCAGCCCGCACGACTCGACCGGCGCCAACCTGATCGTCCAGGTCAAGAACCACAAGGTCATGCGCGTGGTGCCCCTGGAGAACGACGCCGTCAACGAGTGCTGGATCGCCGACCGCGACCGCTTCTCATACGAGGCGGTCAACAGCGAGGAACGCCTCACACAACCCATGCTCAAGCAGGGTGGCCAGTGGCAGACCGTCGACTGGCAGACCGCCCTCGAGTATGTGGCGCACGGCCTCAAGTGCGTGAAGGACAAGCATGGTGCACAGGCGATTGGTCTGCTGGCCAGCCCGCACAGCACCGTCGAGGAACTGGCGCTGGCTGGTGCCTTGGTGCGTGGTCTGGGCAGCCAGAACATCGACAGCCGTCTGCGTCACGCCGATTTCACCAACCTGGCACCTGCGGGCAAGTCCCGCTGGCTGGGCACTTCGATTGCCAGCCTGTCGTCCCTGCAACGCGTGCTGGTGGTCGGCTCCAACCTGCGCAAGGACCATCCGCTGTTCGCCCAGCGCATCCGCCAGGCGGCCCGAAAGGGCGCTCAGGTCAGCGTGATCGCCGGCGCTGCCCAGGACTGGGCGATGCCGATGGCCACCACCGTGGTGGCTGACGCGAGCGTCTGGGTGGCCGCTCTGGCCAATGTGGTGGCTGCCATCGCGGCAGAGCAGGGCGTGTCGTCGCCCGTGGCTGGTCAGGTGACCGATGAAGCCAAGGCCATCGCCAAATCCCTGCTCGGTGGCGAACACAAGGCGGTCCTGCTGGGCAACGCCGCTGCGCATCACGAAAAGGCTTCCAGCCTGCTGGCCCTGGCCAACTGGATTGGCCAGCAGACGGGTGCATCGGTGGGCTATCTCACCGAAGCGGCCAACACCGTCGGCGCGCAGCTGGTGGGCGCCGTGCCTGCCCAGGGTGGGCTCCACGCGGGTCAGATGCTCGCCACGGGTGGCCTGAAGGCGGCGATTCTCCTGAACAACGAACCTGATCGTGACAGCGCAGCCGGTTCAAAGGGCCTGGCCTCCGCCGAGATGGTGGTCACCCTCAGCCCGTTCAAGACCAATCTGGACATCAGCGATGTGCTCCTGCCCATCGCGCCCTTCACCGAAACCTCGGGCTCCTTCGTCAACGCCGAGGGCCGCCTGCAGAGCTTCCACGCGGTGGTGCGTCCCTTGGGCGAAGCCCGTCCGGGCTGGAAGGTGTTGCGCGTGCTGGGCAACCTGCTGGGTCTGCCGGGATTTGACGCCGATTCCTCGCAGGCCGTGCTGGCCAGTGCGCTGCCCGGTGTGGCCAGCGGCGATACCGTCGACGCTGCGCGCCTGTCCAATGCCGACACCGTGACCGGTCCTGCCGGGGCAGACCTCACGCCGGCCCGTCAACAGCCTTGCGTGGCCGCCATCTACGAGCTTGACTCGCTGGTGCGCCGCGCCACCTCGCTGCAACTCACGAGCGATGCTCGCGCCGCACGCGCTTCAGAGCAAGGAGCCCACGCATGATCGACGCGATGTACAACGGTGGCCTCGGCCTTATCAACGCCTCCTGGTGGACGACCGCCGCCTGGCCGGTGATCTGGGGCTTGCTCAAGATCGTCGCCGTGCTGGCGCCGCTGATGGGTGCCGTGGCTTACCTCACCCTTTGGGAACGCAAGCTGCTGGGCTTCATGCAGGTGCGGTACGGCCCCAACCGCGTTGGGCCTGCCGGTCTGCTGCAACCGATCGCCGACGCCGTCAAGCTGCTGACCAAGGAGTTGATCCGTCCGTCTGCGGCCGCCAACGGCCTGTTCCGCCTCGGTCCCATCATGGCGATCATGCCGGCGCTGGCCGCCTGGGTGGCGGTGCCCTTCGGCCCGGAAGCCGTGATCGCGAACATCAACGCCGGCCTGCTGGTCATCCTCGCCATCACCTCCATCGAGGTCTACGGTGTGATCATTGCCGGCTGGGCCTCGAACTCCAAGTACGCCTTCCTGGGTGCCCTGCGTGCCTCGGCCCAGATGGTGAGCTACGAAATCGCCATCGGGTTCTGTTTCCTGGTGGTGGTCATGACCGCTGGCAGTCTCAATCTGGGTGAGATCGTCGCCTCGCAGTCTCGCGGCATGGGCGCCGACATGGGCCTGAATTTCCTCTCCTGGAACTGGTTGCCCCTGCTGCCCATCTTCATGGTGTACCTGATCTCCGGCGTGGCCGAAACCAACCGGCACCCGTTCGACGTCGTCGAGGGTGAGGCCGAGATCGTGGCCGGCCACATGGTCGAGTACTCGGGCATGGGTTTCGCGATCTTCTTCCTCGCCGAGTACGCCAGCATGTGGCTGGTGTCCATCCTGGCGGTGCTGATGTTCCTGGGTGGCTGGCTACCGCCCATCGACAGCGCCGTCTTCAACTGGATCCCGGGCTGGATCTGGCTGGGCATCAAGACCTTTGTCGTGGTGTCCATGTTCATCTGGATCCGTGCCACCTTCCCCCGTTTCCGTTACGACCAGATCATGCGCCTGGGCTGGAAGATCTTCATTCCCGTGACCCTGGTCTGGCTGCTGCTGGTCGGCGGCCTGATGCAGACGTCCTGGAACATCTGGAAATAAGCTGGGACCACAGACCATGAGCACCACCGCTGTCGCCCCGTTTTCGATCCGCGACTTCTTCAAGAGTTTCCTGCTGGTTGAACTGTTCAAGGGCATGGCCCTGACCGGCCGCTATGCCCTGCGCCGCAAGGTCACCGTCCAGTTCCCGGAAGAGAAGACCCCGCTGTCACCGCGTTTTCGCGGACTGCACGCCCAGCGCCGCTATGAGAATGGCGAAGAGCGCTGCATTGCCTGCAAGCTGTGTGAAGCGATCTGCCCGGCCATGGCCATTACCATCGAGGCCGGCGAGCGAGAGGACGGCACCCGCCGCACCACCCGATACGACATCGACCTGACCAAATGCATCTTCTGCGGCTTCTGCGAGGAAGCCTGCCCGGTCGATGCGATTGTCGAAACCCACATCCTCGAGTACCACGGTGAGAAGCGGGGTGACCTGTACTTCACCAAGGAAATGCTGCTGGCGGTGGGCGACCGCTACGAACCCGAAATCGCCGCGGCCAAGGCAGCCGATGCGAAGTACCGCTGAGCGACGGGGAAAGACACAGACCCATGGACTACCAGACCGGTTTCTTCTACCTCTTCGCGGCGGTGCTGCTGTTTGCAGCCTTCCGCGTGATCACCTCGCGCAATCCTGTGCACGCGGTGCTTTATCTCATGCTGGCCTTCTCGCAGGCCGCCGCCTTGTGGCTCATCCTGAAAGCCGAGTTCCTGGGTCTGACCCTCGTTCTGGTGTACCTGGGTGCCGTGATGGTGCTCTTCCTGTTCGTGGTGATGATGCTGGACATCCGCATCGAGGGTGATCGCTGGACCTTCTGGCAGCACTTTCCTCTCGCGGCCGTGATCGGTGCCGTCGTCGCGGCCGAGATCGCTGCCGTGATGTGGGTGGGCTTTCCCTCGATTGCTTCCAGCGCACCGGCTGTCGCCAGCGACGTGTCCAACACCAAGGCGCTGGGCATCCTGCTGTACACCGAATATCTGTATCCGATCCAGGTGGCGGCCGTCATCCTGCTGGTGGCGATGATCACCGCCATCGCACTGACGCTGCGCCAGCGAAAGGACAGCAAGGCCATCAACCCCGGCGATCAGGTGCGTGTGCGCGCCGCCGACCGCCTCGTCGTGGTCCCGATGGCCGTGACCCAGAAGGCCGCCGAAGCGGCCCGGACCCCGGAGGAGGGCAAGGCATGAGCCTCACACTCGGACATTTCCTGACGGTGGGCGCGATCCTGTTCGCGCTCTCGGTGATCGGCATCTTCCTGAACCGGAAGAACCTGATCGTCCTGCTCATGGCCATCGAGCTGATGCTCCTGGCCGTGAACATGAATTTCGTGGCGTTCTCCCACTACCTGGGTGACATGCACGGCCAGGTGTTCGTGTTCTTCATCCTGACCGTGGCTGCCGCCGAGTCGGCGATCGGCCTGGCCATTCTGGTCCTGCTGTTCCGCAACCGCTCCAGCATCAGTGTCGAGGAACTCAACACCCTCAAGGGTTGAAGCCCGCGAAAGAACAGGCAAGAAGATGAGCACAACCCTTTCTGCAAGCACACTGCTGGCGGTACCGCTGGCTCCCCTGGTGGGCTCGGCACTGGCCGGCATCCTGGGCACCACCTTTGGCGGCAACGTCATCGGTCGCCGTGCCTCGCACACCTTCACCATCCTGGGTGTCTTCGTGGCGTTCATCCTGTCGGCGATGACGCTCAAGGATGTCATCGGCGGCGCCCGCTTCAACGAAACCATCTACGAGTGGATGGTGATCGGCGGCCTGAAGATGGAAATCGGCTTCATGGTCGATGGCCTGACCGCCATGATGATGTGTGTGGTGACCTTCGTCTCGCTGATGGTCCATCTCTACACCATCGGCTACATGGAGGAAGACGCCGGCTACAACCGCTTCTTCGCGTACATCTCGCTCTTCACCTTCTCCATGCTGATGCTGGTGATGAGCAACAACCTGCTGCAGCTGTTCTTCGGCTGGGAAGCGGTGGGTCTGGTGTCGTACCTGCTGATCGGTTTCTGGTTCAACAAGCCAACGGCCATCTTCGCCAACATGAAGGCCTTCCTGGTGAACCGGGTGGGTGACTTCGGCTTCATCCTGGGCATTGGCCTGATCGTGGCCTACACCGGCACGATGAACTACACCGAGATCTTTGCCAAGGCTGGCGACCTCGGCCAGATCACCTTCCCGGGCACGACCTGGATGCTGGTGACCGTGATCTGCATCTGCCTGTTCATCGGTGCGATGGGCAAGTCGGCCCAGTTCCCGCTGCACGTGTGGCTGCCGGATTCCATGGAAGGTCCGACCCCGATTTCGGCGCTGATCCACGCGGCGACGATGGTCACGGCTGGCATCTTCATGGTCTCGCGCATGTCGCCGCTGTTCGAGTTGTCCGACACCGCCCTGAACTTCGTGCTGGTCATCGGTGCCATCACTGCCCTGTTCATGGGCTTCCTGGGCATCATCCAGAACGACATCAAGCGTGTGGTGGCCTATTCGACGCTGTCGCAGCTGGGCTACATGACCGTCGCGCTGGGCGCCTCGGCCTACTCGGTGGCGGTGTTCCACCTGATGACCCATGCCTTTTTCAAGGCCCTGCTTTTCCTGGCGGCCGGCTCGGTCATCATGGGCATGCACCACAACCAGGACATCCGCTGGATGGGCAACGTGCGCAAGTACATGCCGATCACCTGGATCACCTCGCTGCTGGGTACCCTGGCCCTGATCGGCACGCCGCTGTTCTCGGGCTTCTACTCCAAAGACTCGATCATCGAGGCGGTGCATTTCAGCAACCTCCCGGGCAGCGGTTTTGCCTACTTCGCGGTGCTGGCCGGCGTGTTCGTGACCTCGTTCTACTCGTTCCGTCTCTACTTCCTGGTCTTCCACGGCAAGGAGCGCTACGACCAGAACCCGGACGCCCACCACGACGATCATCACCACGATGATCACGGGCACCATGGTGATGGCAAGCCGCACGAGTCGCCCTGGGTGGTGACAGTGCCGCTGCTGCTGCTGGCGATTCCTTCGGTGGTCATTGGCTACCTGACGATCCAGCCGATGCTGTTCGGTGACTTCCTCGAGGACGCCATCACCATCAACGCCGCGGCACACCCGGCCATGACGAAGTTCGCCGAGATCTTCCACGGCCCCTTGTCCATGGCCGCGCATGCGCTGTCCACGCCGCCGCTGTACCTGGCCCTGGCCGGAGCCGTGTCGGCCTGGTACATGTACCTGATCAACCCGGCCGTACCCGCCGCCTTCGCCCGTGCCTTGCGTCCGCTGATCGTCATCCTCGAGAACAAGTACTACATGGACTGGTTCAACGAGAACGTGCTGGCGCGCGGTGCCCGTGCGCTCGGTGTCGGTCTGTGGAAGGCTGGCGATCGCGGAGTGATCGAGGGCGGCGTCGTCAATGCCAGCTGGAAGCTGATCGGCGCCATCTCGGGGGTGGTCCGTCGCCTGCAGTCCGGCTACCTCTACCACTACGCGCTGATGATGATTGTTGGCGTGCTGCTGTTCATGACCTGGTTCGTCTGGCTGGCCAAATAAGGAGAACAAGAACATGGGTTTGCTGAGCCTTGCGATCTGGGTGCCGATCTTTTTCGGCGCCGTGCTGCTGGCCTTTGGCCGCGATGAGCATGCCAATGCGGTCCGCTGGATCGCCCTGGTGGGCGCACTGGCGGGACTGGCCGTGACCATTCCGCTCTACACCGGCTTCGAGGTCGGTTCGGCTGCGATGCAGTTTGTGGAGAAGAGCGTCTGGATTGAGCGCTTCAACATCCACTACCACCTGGGTGTGGATGGCATCTCCCTGTGGCTGGTGCTGCTGACTGCTTTCATCACGGTCATCGTGGTCATTGCCGGCTGGGAAGTCATCACCGAGCGGGTGAACCAGTACATGGGCGCCTTCCTGATCCTCTCGGGCCTGATGATCGGTGTGTTCGCTTCGCTGGATGCGATGCTGTTCTACGTGTTCTTCGAGGCCACACTGATCCCGATGTATCTGATCATCGGCATCTGGGGCGGACCGAACAAGATCTACGCGGCTTTCAAGTTCTTCCTGTACACGCTGATGGGTTCGCTGCTGATGCTGGTGGCCCTGATCTACCTGTACCTGCAGGCGGGCGGCAGCTTCGATCTGGCGACCTGGCACAAGCTGCCGCTGGGCGCCAACGCGCAGACCCTGCTGTTCTTTGCCTTCTTTGCGGCCTTTGCCGTGAAGGTGCCGATGTGGCCGGTGCACACCTGGCTGCCCGACGTGCACGTCGAGGCCCCGACCGGCGGCTCGGCCGTGCTGGCTGCCATCATGCTCAAGCTCGGTGCCTACGGCTTCCTGCGTTTCTCGCTGCCCATCGCACCCGACGCGTCGCACGAGTGGGCGTGGCTGATGATCACCCTGTCGCTGGTGGCCGTGATCTACGTGGGCCTGGTGGCGATGGTCCAGCAGGACATGAAGAAACTGGTGGCCTACTCGTCGGTGGCCCACATGGGCTTCGTGACGCTGGGCTTCTTTGTTTTCAGCGACCTGGGGGTGTCGGGCGCCATCGTCCAGATGATTGCCCACGGCTTCGTCTCGGCCGCCATGTTCCTGTCGATCGGCGTGCTGTATGACCGCGTGCATTCCCGCGAGATTGCCTCTTACGGTGGCGTGGTCAACACGATGCCCCGGTTTGCCGCCTTTGCCCTGCTGTTCACCATGGCCAACTGCGGCCTGCCGGGAACCGCTGGCTTCGTCGGCGAGTGGATGGTGATCCTGGCCGCTGTGAAGGCCAACTTCTGGATCGGCCTGCTGGCGGCGTCGGCGCTGATTTTCGGCGCGGCCTACTCGCTGTGGATGTTCAAGCGGGTCTACCTGGGCGCGCCCGGCAACGATGACGTGAAGGCGCTGACCGACATCAACAGCCGCGAGTTCCTGGTGATGGCGCTGCTGGCGATCATGGTGCTGTACATGGGTATCCATCCCAAGCCTTTCACCGACGTGATGGATGCTTCGGTGGCCGAGCTGCTGCGCCATGTGGCCATTTCCAAGCTGAACTGAGATCCGGACCTGGCCAGAAAGACAAGAGAGCGTTCACATGATTGACAACCTCAGCTGGGTCGTGGCGTACCCTGAAATCCTGTTGCTGGTGATGACCTGCGTGATTGCGCTGCTTGACCTGGGGGTCAAGACGCCGATGCGCGGCGCCACCTACGTGCTGGCGCTGCTGACGCTGGTCGTGGTGGCGGTCCTGACGGGCAACTACGCGGCCTCCGGCAAGACCCTGACCGGCTTCGGTGGCATGGTGGTCAGCGATCCCATGGGCAACTGGCTCAAGTGCTTTGCCGCGGTGGCCATGATCGTCACTTTTGTCTATGGCCGGGCCTATTCGGCTCAACGTGACATGCTGCGCGGCGGCGATCTGTTCACGCTGGGCCTGTTCTCGCTCCTGGGCATGTTCGTGATGATCTCGGGCCAGAACTTCCTGGTCATCTACCTTGGCCTGGAACTGCTGACCCTGTCCGGCTACGCCCTGGTGGCCCTGCGCCGCGATGATCTGCGGGCCACCGAGGCGGCCATGAAGTACTTTGTACTGGGTGCCCTGGCCAGCGGCTTCCTGCTGTACGGCCTGTCCATGGTCTATGGCGCCACCGGCTCCCTGGATTTGTCGGAGGTGCTCAAGGCCATCGCCGGCGGCGAAGCCACGCTCAAGGGCTCCAAGCAGGTACTGGTGCTGGGTCTCGTGTTCGTGGTGGCCGGTCTGGCGTTCAAGCTGGGTGTCGTGCCTTTCCACATGTGGGTGCCCGACGTGTACCACGGCGCCCCCACGTCGATCACGCTGATGATCGGCGGCGCGCCCAAGCTGGCGGCATTTGCGATCGTGATCCGTCTGCTGGTGGAAGGCATGGCCGCCCTGGCCATCGACTGGCAGCAGATGCTGGCCGTGCTGGCGGTGGCCTCGCTGCTGGTGGGTAACCTGGCGGCCATTGCACAGACCAACCTCAAGCGCATGCTGGCCTTCTCCACGATTGCGCAGATGGGTTTCATGCTGCTGGCGTTGGTGGCCGGTGTGGGCAAGGACGGTGCCAACATGGCCAACGCCTACGGCTCGGCGATGTTCTATGTGATTACCTATGTGCTGACGACGCTGGGCACCTTTGGTGTCATCCTGCTGCTCTCGCGCAACGGGTTCGAATCCGAAGAGGTGGCCGATCTGGCTGGCCTGAACCAGCGCAGCCCCTTGTACGCCGGCGTCATGGCCATCTGCATGTTCTCGCTGGCCGGTGTGCCGCCGCTGGTCGGCTTCTATGCCAAGCTGGCGGTGCTGCAGGCCCTGGTGGCCGGTGGTACCAGTTTCCACATCGGTCTGGCCGTGTTTGCCGTGCTGATGTCCCTCATTGGCGCTTTCTACTACCTGCGCCTGGTCAAGGTCATGTACTTTGATACCGCCTCGCAGACCGCACCGATCGAAGCGGGAGCCGATGTGCGTTCGGTGCTGTCGATCAACGGCGCACTGGTGCTGGTGCTGGGTATCGTGCCGGGTGGACTGATGGCCTTGTGTGCCCAGGCCGTCGCGTCGTTGATCGGCTGATTTCCCCGCCTCACTACGGAACCTTGGGGGCCCGCGAGGGCTCCCACGCCCCATGTCCCTGAACGCATCTGTCTGGCTGGTGATTCTGGTGGCCTTGCTGGCCGCCAATCTTCCCTTCTTCAATGACCGCATCCTGGCTGTCGGGCCACTCCGGCAGCCCAAGACCCTGTGGTGGCGTGTGCTCGAGCTGCTGGTCTGCTACTTCGTGGTCGGTGCCGTTGGCCTGGGGTTGGAGCATTCCGTGGGTCAGATCTATCCTCAGGGCTGGGAGTTTTACGCCACCACCGCTGCCCTGTTCCTCACCTTTGCATTCCCTGGGTTCACCTGGCGCTATCTGTTCCACCGGCGCCACTGAGTACAGGGGACCCCGTTGATGAGCGAGAACGACCGGCACCTGCGCGAGATTGCCTTGCGGCGAGACGAGTTGCTCAAAGGTCACTTCCTGCACGTGGTCCGGGACGAGGTTCGCCTGCCTTCGGGGCGCACGGCCACCCGTGAGTTCGTGTTGCACCCAGGCGCCGTGATGATCGTTGCCCAGCTGGATGATGGACGCATCGTGATGGAGCGGCAGTACCGGCATCCCATGGGTGAGGTCATGCTGGAGTTGCCGGCAGGCAAGCTGGACGCCGGGGAAGGCAGCCTGGCTTGTGCCCGGAGGGAGTTGCGTGAGGAGACCGGCTACGAGGCCAGCGAGTGGGCCTTTGCCGGGCAGCTCGCACCCACGATCGCCTATTCGAACGAGCGCATCGACATCTGGTTCGCCAGGGGCCTGCGCCCTGGAGAACGGCAGCTGGATGAGGGTGAGTTCCTGGATGTGCTGAGCCTGTCACCCGACGAGTTGCTGGCCTGCTGTCGAGACGGACGCATCCAGGATGCCAAGACACTGGTGGGCGCGCTCTGGTTGCAGAATGTCCTCTCGGGCCATTGGACCCTGGCGTGGTCAGACGGCGTGGAGTCGGGGATTGCCGGATAATCCGCCGCATGAAGGTTCTCGATCTGCAGTGCGAGCGCCAGCACGTCTTTGAGGGCTGGTTTGCTTCCGAAGATGACTACCACCAGCAGCTGGAACGCGGTCTGCTGGAGTGTCCTGTGTGCGCGAGTGTCCGGGTCGAAAAGAAGCTGTCGGCACCGCGTCTGAATCTGGGCCGTGGAGACGTGCAGGAGGTGGCTGCGCCGGCCGGTGCCGTCCAGCCGGCGGTCAAGACACAGGGACTGCCCCATGGCATTCAGGCGCAGGTACTGCACGCCATGCGCGAGTTGATGGCGAGGACCGAGGATGTCGGGGAACGCTTCGCCGATGAGGCCAGGGCCATGCACCATGGCGATATCGAGCAGCGAAACATTCGTGGCCGCACCACCGCGGATGAGGCCCGCGAGTTGATCGAGGAGGGCATCGACATTCTGCCGCTCCCCGATCTGCCGGTCATCAAGGAAACACTTCAATAGGCTCTATCACCCCGCGCTCCACTGGGGAGCGGGTCGCTGCCCCCCGAGGCGGCTGACCTGCCTTGGGGCGGCCCGGCGGTAGGTCTGCGTCTGCCGATCTCAGGGATAGAGTCCCCGCAGGTCGCGGGCGTGCAGGATGCGCTTGCAGGCCACGATGAAGGTGGCGGTGCGCAGGCTGACTTTGTGTTCTTCGGCCACCTGCCAGACCCCTGCGAAGGCCCCCTTCATGATGCGCACGAGGCGCTCGTTGATCTCTTCTTCGCTCCAGAAGAAGCTGGAAAAGTCCTGCACCCACTCGAAATAGCTCACGGTCACGCCACCGGCGTTGGCGATCACGTCGGGCAGCACCAGCACGCCGCGCTCGTGGAGGATGTCATCGGCCAGCGGTGTGGTCGGACCATTGGCACCCTCGATGATCATGCGGGCCTGAATGCGGCCGGCGTTGGCTTCGGTGATCTGCTGCTCCAGCGCCGCGGGGATCAGGATGTCGCAAGGCGTGTCCCAGAACGCGTCGCGCGAGAGAGCCTCGGCCTGGGGGAACCCGGCCACGGTGCCTTGGCTGGCCACATGGGCCAGCAGGGCAGGCACGTCCAGACCGCTTTCCCGGTAGACGGTGCCGCCGTGGTCCTGCACGGCCACAATCTTCGAGCCGGCCTCGGCGAACAGCTTGGCCGCCACGCCGCCCACGTTGCCGAAGCCCTGGACGGCAACGCGTGCCTGGGTGATGTCCATGCCGATGCGCTGGGCAGCCTCGGTGCCCACGGTGAAGACGCCTCGGCCGGTGGCCTCGCGACGACCGAGCGATCCACCGAGGTCCACCGGCTTGCCGGTGACCACACCGGTGGCGGTGGAGCCTTCGTTCATGGAATAGGTGTCCATCATCCACGCCATCACCTGTTCGTTGGTGTTGACGTCGGGGGCGGGAATGTCCTTGGTGGGGCCGATGATGATGCCGATCTCGCTGGTGTAGCGCCGGGTCACGCGCTCAAGTTCAGCGCGGGAGAGCTGCCGCGGGTCCACACGGATGCCGCCCTTGGCGCCGCCGTAGGGCACGTTGACGGCGGCGTT